>JAAZBG010000200.1 GCA_012513915.1 Fibrobacter sp. | reverse complement strand
GGTTTATATTGTTGGCTGTTGGCTGTTGGCTGTTGGCTGTTGGCTGTTGGCTGTTGGCTGTTGGCTGTTGGCTGTTGGCTGTTGGCTGTTGGCTGTTGGCTGTTGGCTACTTGCTACTTGCTACTTGCTACTTGCTACTGAATTCTGTCCATTCACTCTGACACAAAACTTGCTTCCCTGACATACTGCGCACCGTTTTTACCAGGGTAACTTCTATATAAATGAAATTCAGTGACTTCAAATGGCTCTGTTTTAAACAGATGATTATCGGTAATAAACTGAACCACCCGTTCCTTGTGAGGTCTGTCAAGGCGGGCAACAGTTACATGCGGATGAAATGTGCGCCCCTCAGTTTTAATGCCAAGAGCCGTAAGCGAACGCTCAATAGCGTGTTGAAGTTTCTCAAGCTCTGTGTTCTTGTCAATACCAACCCACAATACCTGCGGATCTTTACGCAAAGGGAAAAAACCGGTTGACTTTACTGTTATGTGGAACGGTTCAAACCGGATATGTTCCAATGCAGTAATTATTGATGTCTCTGTGTGGATATCGGTCTCTCCGATAAAACGCATTGTGATGTGAAGCTGATCCTGTGGAACCCAGCGGGCACCCTGAATTGCTGTGTAAAGATCGCTTATCTGATCCTGCACCTGTTCCGGCATGTCAATCGCAATAAATAATCGTGGCATACTATTTGTACCTGATACATCAGGATTTTGTTGAGTGAGTTGCATTGCTGATAGTATATAAGAATAAACTACTTGGATAAATATACCTTACTGTTGTCCGGTTTTCATAAAACTAAATAACCAGAAATAGCTGATTCCAGGTACGATCTATTGAGGTTATTTCATAAAGCATTGAAAATAATGGTATGTGTGTTGCAATTATAACGGATTAAAAGTACATTTATTACAAATGATCCGATGTTTTCATTGTAACCGGAATTGCCTGATTCCGGTCGAGCAGGAAGGGTTTTTACCATGCATCTCAATTGTACAACTGAACAGATACGCGCAATAGATTCTGGAACTATTAATGGAGATTATGAAAAAGGGTATAAGTTAATGAATGCTGCTGCTCAGGGGATTGCTGACGCAGTTGTGGATGCTATTGACAAAAAAGAAAGTGCACGCATTGCCGTTTTCTGTGGCAAAGGTAATAATGGAGGGGATGGCTTCGCTGCTGCACGGATATTGCATGATAACGGTTATGATGTTGCCTGCTATGCACTTTGTAAATGTGATGATCTTCAGAATGAGGCAAAACGGGCCTATGATGATTATATTGCTGCGGGGAATACGGTAATTGAAATCGTGGATAAAGAGGCACTTCCTGATTGTAAGAAATTCAGTCTTGTTGTAGATGCTCTTTTGGGAAATGGACTAAAGGGCAATCCGGAGGGACTTTATGCAGATGCGATCAATTGTATTAATAAGTCACATGTTAACGTCATCGCTGCGGATACGCCATCAGGGCTTGACAATAACACAGGAATTCCATTTTCACCCTGTATTGATGCACAGATTACTGTTACAATGGGATTCCCAAAAATCGGACTGTATTTCTATCCTGGCAGATCGAATGTCGGGCGATTGAAAATTCAACCACTTGATTATGATAAGGCCAGTATCGAAAAAGAAAAACCAGGTATTTATACTCCGGATGTGCATGACCTTTACAAAATGCTGCCTTCGCGGCATGCTGCCGGTTCGAAACATGATCATGGACTGACGCTACTGTTATGCGGATCACGGGGAATGAGCGGCAGTGCCGCACTTGCATCACTGGCTGCACAACGTGTCGGGTGTGGAATGACTCACTGTGCGGTGCCTGTATCAATTGCAGATATCCTTTCTGTTAAGTTGACAGAAACAGTAGTTCATTCGTTATGGGAAAATGAAGCCGGTGCAGTGTCAATCAATGCTATCGAGCAGATTCATATGCTCGCTGACGGGAAACAGGCCATGTGTATCGGCCCCGGGCTTGGACACGAAATCGGGACATCAAAACTTGTTCGTGAACTGGTTAGAAGTGTCAGTTTGCCGCTTGTACTTGATGCTGATGGATTAAATGCATTCAAGGGGTATGCAGATGAACTTGAGAATCATATTGGTGAAATAATTATCACACCGCATCGGGGTGAATGGGCACGATTGTTTGGTCCGCTCGAACAGGAACCGTTAAAAATGATTAATCAGGTTAAAACCATTTCAATAAAATTTGGAATTACTATTTTACTAAAAGGGAATCCATCAATATGTGCAAGCCCTGATGGCACTGTGTATATCCTGCCATTTGGGAATAGTGCTCTGGCAAAAGCCGGGAGCGGTGATGTTCTCAGCGGATGTATTGTGTCGCTTCTTGCGCAGGATGCAGTTGTTCGGGATGCCGCAATACTTGGTGCATATCTTCTTGGACAGGCTGGTGTGATTGCATCTCAGTGCCTGAGTGAGTACTCTGTTATCGCCAGCGATGTTATCGATACAATTCCTCTGGTAATTCAACAGTTGATTGTTAAAGGCAGACAAATAAATGCATAACAATTGATATAGAATATGTAATAGTTGCTATCACGTTATGACATTGTTGTATTTCTTCTGTCCCAGCTTCCTAAAATACACTGTCTGAAACTATTTTGGAAAAATCTGTCGGGATTTACGTGTAATTGCGCATTTTCCTGCATAATTATTTATCATCAAGGGCATTGCATGAAGAAACTGCTGTGTGGATTGTCAATTCTTATTACGGTTGCCTATTGCACCGGGTACAATCATCCGGAAATAAAATGGAGAACTATTACAACAGAGCATTTCTCCATTAACTACTATGACAAGACCGAACCCGCATTGTATGCATCATGGAAAATTGCAGAGGAAACGTATGCGGCGATTGCCTCTTTGTTTGATTACAAGCTTCGAAATCGCATTGAATTATCACTTGCAGATTACGATGATTACAGTAACGGATGGGCAGATTATTCATCCGGGGCAATAATGATCTGGATACCTGATGCACAGATGGAGTTTCGTGCGAATACCACCTGGCTGAGAAATGTTATTTCACATGAAATTACTCACATTCTCAGCCTTGAAAGTAATAATAACCGCCGCTCGACAATGATCGATATGGCCATAGACCTGAATCTTCAGGGCCCAAGCGAAAACCTTACCCTTCAGGAGATTGCCGCTAAAATAACACCATGGCCAAACTGGTTTGCTGAGGGTATTGCGCAATTGGGAGCAGAACGGATGGGACACGATTGCTGGGACGCGCGTCGGGAGATGCTGCTGCGCACAGCAGTGATGGCAAGACGGCAGCTGAGTCTTGATGAAATGGGTGTTTTCAGCCATGATTCACGCGGCAATGAACAGGTATATAATCAGGGGTATTCTTTTGTCAAGTTTCTTGTCAGTCGGTGCGGGCTTGACAGGATAACTGCTATTTTGAGAAACGGGGCATCGGAACGCGTCGATTTTCGAACCGAATTCATCGAGCGAACCGGCCGTCAGGTTGAATCATTTTATGATGAGTGGCTTGATAGTTTGAGACAGTCATACAGTGTCAGGTTTCCATCAGCGGGTTCTGCGGAGACCGTTCTAAGTCATGGTGGTTTGACTAATACTGTACCGCTGGTATCGCCGGATAAACGGTTTCTTGGGTATTTGTCAAGCGGTCGTGATGATGCCGGACAGACATCACTTTTGATTTGCGAGTATACAACCGGTAAAATGATCCATAAAATCCGGTATGCTCATACATCCTGGGCGTTCTCGAACGATTCCCGTAAAGTGTACTTTATCAAGTCGCGTGATCCCGACAGGCACGGATCTTTTCTTAATGATCTCTTTTCATTTGATTTGCAGACAGGAAAGACCACTCGAATAACCAAAAGTGGTCGTGTTTACAATGTGGCAGTTTCTCCTGTTAACGGATCAATCGGAGTTGTGACATTTAATAAAGGCGTTTTCCAGCCTGGTATTCTCGATAGCGCAAGCGGGAGTATTAGGAATATTGTCAAAACAGTGATAGGAGAACCGATTTTACGATTATCATGGAGTCCTTACGATTCAACTATGTTTGTTGCCGAGAAACTCGTTGATGGGGTTTCAAAGCTGTTTGTTTATTCTATTGTTGACACTACGGTTACGAATCTGACATCAAATACAGCCCGGGAAGAATCACCATACTGGGCTACGGATGGCCGGATCTATTTCAATGCTGATTATGATGGAGTCAATAATATCTATAGTATTAACAGTGATGGATCCGACTTACAACGGTACACAAATACAATTACCGGATGTTTTTCTCCAGTTGTAATTGGTGATAGTACTATTGTCTACAGCGGTTATAATGCATCTGGATTTACCATTGCTAAATGCACTATTAGTGGTGCAGCGTATCAGATTCCATCCGTGACTGCCTGCGCCTTTAGATCCCTGCCAACACCCAAGGGTAAAGTAACAATTAACGCAACACCCTATCGAACACATTATGGACGTAAACTGTCTGAGTTTACAATTTTTGGCGCGATAACGCGTAATGATGGATTCGTTATTAAAGATGACAATGTGGATATTGATTCAACAACATACAATACAGGAGTCTCCATTTCATTGTATCAAGAGGATCCTCTTGATAAAAAGAACAAAGCAGTGGGAATCGCTGCAGGAGTTGCCGGTCTGAACGAACGTGTGGCAGATAGCCGGAAGATGAGTTATAAGCCGACAATGTTGCAAGATTTTAATATTCTTCGTCAGAAGGCATTAATGAAAATACCCGAGGTTAGAGGTGAAATTCTCAGTTCAGGAATTATAAAGAATAATGATTTTAATACGAGGTTAAATCAGGTTTTTAAATCTCAGGCTGCAAAAGCAGATTCATCTGATACAAATTCTCTAAAGTATCAGGTTTATTTACAACCAATGTTGTCACTGGTAAATAAAGAGAATAAAGCAACACTGCAATTTCAGATCGCAGCAGTTACTCCAATTATTCCCATACCATATTTAATTAATGTATCCTTGTTGTCTGAGTATCAACTATCGAAAAATGCAACAATTGCGGTCGGTGCATTACCGTCTATTCTTCTCTCATTTCCATCGTTAAACGGACAAGTATCGGCAAACTCCACTTGGTTATACGGACAAGTACCGGTAGTCTTTAACTGGAGTACAACGGGTACCTACAATGAGGATATAAATTATAATTATAATAACTATAGTCAGGTTACAATTTCTACCGGTGCAGAGTTTATTCCATTTGAAGAAGTCGAGTATGTTGATTATGACCAATCAGAGACAAGGATGTATAATGTAAACGCATGTTATACATCCGCGCTATTGTTTCATGCATTCCCAATAAGTAAATATAATGCCCTGCAGCTTGCACTTCAGGGTAATTATTACCTGTTTGACAGAGCAATGTTATTTGATGATTTTAAAGATGAATCAACAATGCTGCTACAGTCTATGGCCTCTGCGAAATATGTTTTTCCTATTGTCAGGAACATAAATACCGGCAACAGGTATTATTTTGATAATTTTTACGGGTCTGTCGGTTATTCCCTGCTTCTTGAAATGAATGGTGCATTTCTTGATAATCCATCAAGTAAAATTATACATGATAAGAACTACTCAAAAAATGCTGCAGCAGGGCATCTGGTTAGTGCCGCGGTGGAACTTGGACACTATAGATCGAATATGTATTTCAAGAAATTTATTATTGGTGTTGATTACGAGCTGTTACAAGAAAAAGTCTACCTGAAAGTAGCTTCGGAGTTTTAATGAGATTTTTGCTGCTCTATCCAAAATGGGCAGAACTTGAGCATCAGACAGAATTACATCTGCCTGGGGACGTTGATGCACTCTCTCCGTTTGTTATTGCCGGTTTAATTGTTTACGATTATTTTTGAAAAAAGAATGCAGACCTTTAGTGCATCAGGAGATGGTCAGGAGTCGCAATGTATTATTTAAAAATCCGCAGTTGAATCGTGATGCTCTGCGCAAGCTATTGTCACATTTAGCATTGCAAAAATGCTCACCATACTGCACCGAGTATGCCTACGCTTTTTGCAAAACAATCTGTAACAATATCGTGTGCATATCACTCACGCTCAACCGCGGAATTCAGGATTATTTCGGCTCCTGGATAGTTGGTAGTACATACAGTATCTCATAAATGGTTTAATATTTTACTATTGGAGACGGGAATGAAGTGTTGTAACGGTATAATGATTTTATTGGTTTTGGTAACAATTGTTCATACACAATTTCGCCAGACTCCATTTGTGCAGCCGAAAATCATTAAACGTATCAATCATGACCGGAATGCTTTTACCCAGGGGCTTGAAATGTACAACGGGAAACTTATTGAAAGCACCGGTTTATATGGAAAATCATCACTGCGGATGCTTGACACAAATGGTGTAATACTCAAAAAAATATCTGTTGACAATGTGTTTGCTGAAGGGTGTACAGTATTTAAAGGAAAGTTGTTTCAGTTGACATGGAGGGAATCAACCTGTTTTGTCTACTCACCATCGGATTTTAAACTGAAAAAGAAAATTACCTATTCAGGTGAGGGGTGGGGGCTTGCACATGATACAACATCAATTTATATGAGTAACGGTTCCGATACCATATATGTTCGTGATTCTTCATTTGCGGTGAAACGTAAACTTCAGATACGGCTGAATGGAAAGCCGCTACGTAATCTTAATGAACTTGAATTTGCAAATGGTAAACTGTACGCAAATATCTGGTATGAAAACGCAATCGCAGAGATTGATCTGAATACGGGTACAGTAACGCGCCTGATTGATTGTTCAGATGTCGTTGCAACCGAGAGACCAGTGTCTCAGGAATGCGTGCTTAATGGCATTGCATACCGGGAAAAGGATTCGTTGTTTTATATCACAGGAAAGAATTGGGCGCATTTGTATCTTGTTACGTTTTAGTATTACTTTATTGTAAATAATTCAAATGCTTTTTAAACAAGCGAAAATCGCCCGGCCAGATAAAGTGGATATGAATGCAAATATTCCTATGAAAAAATGTAGAAATAACACAAAAATTCATATTAAAAAATGTAAAATTCTCTACATTATACTTTAGTGGATTTGCGATTAGAAAACCAGACTGCTGACAATCTCTACTTGCTACTTGCTACCTGCTACTTGCTACAGTTCATCACAACCCGACTCTGTTAATCGCCACCGCTGCGCATGCTGCACCAAATCCGTTATCGATATTTACAACGGTCATCCCTGACGCACATGAATTGAGCATTGCAAACATCGGGACGAGGCCGTTTAAATGGGAACCATATCCGACACTTGTTGGAACGGCAATAATTGGACAGGAAACCAATCCGCCAATTACTGA
Organism: Fibrobacter sp.; assembly: GCA_012513915.1. Lineage (GTDB taxonomy): Bacteria > Fibrobacterota > Chitinivibrionia > Chitinivibrionales > Chitinispirillaceae > JAAZBG01. Next base: position 27,990 of record JAAZBG010000200.1, on the reverse strand, counting down.
TGGCAGCGCACCTTCCATGCCTGCGATTACAATAATTACCGGTGCATTCAAAAGGACTTCTTTATATGCAAACAGACGATGAATTCCGCTGACACCGACATCTGAAAGAACTCTGCACGGATGCCCGATTATTTCAATGGTTCGTTGAGCTTCACGTGCAACACTCAGGTCTGCAGTGCCGGCTGCACAAATAAGAATTTCCCCATGTACGTTATCTGCCATGTTCCATGATGATGACTTGTGCCAGAATACTTTACCCAGCTCGTCAATTTCAACGGCCGGAATCTCTTTTTGCACGGCGTCAAAAACATCAGTACTTGCTCTTGTTCCGTAAACGGTCGCACCGTGTTCGATCTGAGCTTTTGCAATCGCAACGACCTGATCAGGAGTCTTGCTTTGACAGAAGATTACTTCAGGATACCCTTTACGTAGTGCCCGGTGATGATCAATCTTGGCAAACCCGAGATCCTGAAACGGGAGGTCTTTTAAATGTCCAAGAGCATCATCAATAGAAATACTCTTGTTGTAAAGTTTTTCAAGAATTGACTTAAGATTGCTGTTATCCATTACAGACCCCCATGGTCACAATTGTTTTTATGATGCTGTGCTGCAATAAGCTTTTCTATTGATGTGTAAATCTCCTGATATGTATCTGCCCTGAAAATGTGGTTCCTGTGAACCGTCGCCTCGGAAACTCCCTTTATATACCATGCACAATGTTTTTTCATCTCCCTGGCGGCATGGCTTTCACTGAAAAAAGATTTGAACAGCTCAAGGTGTTCAAGGGCAAGTGTTAACCTGTCAATTATTGATGTATCCGTTATTGGCTTATTGTTAAGCAACGTCCTGATCTGTTCAAAAATCCACGGATTGCCATAGGTGCCACGTCCGATCATCACAGAATCACACCCGGTTTCATTAAACATCCTGACCGCATCTTCAGCATGAACAATATCACCATTGCCGATTACCGGAATGGAAACAGACTGCTTTACAGCCGCGATCCGGTCCCAGAAGGAGTGCCCGGTGAACATCATGGTTTGTGACCGGGGATGAACCGTAATTGCTGCGACACCACACTGCTCTGCTGCTTTTGCAAAATCTGTATCAACCCATTCATATTTGTTCCAGCCTGAGCGGATCTTGACTGTAATCGGTATTGTTGTTGACGAAACTAGCGTTTTAAGAATCGTTTCAAAGAGGGGGCGGTCTTTGAGCAGTGATGCCCCCCCGTTTTTGCTGACTACCTTTGAAACAGGACACCCGCTGTTTAAATCCAAAAAATCGGGTTTGATCGTTTCAGAAATCTGCACAGCCGCTCGTGCGAGATGATCCGGATTTGAACCGAAAAGCTGTATACCAATCGGCCGCTCCATCTCAATAAATCGCATAATCTCTAAAGTATTTTTTGATTTATAAAAGAGTCCCTCCGCACTTACCATCTCAGACACAACAATGTCTGCGCCTTTTTTTTTACATATCTGCCTGAATACAGAATCTGTTACACCTGCCATGGGTGCAAGAATTAATTTTTTATTAAACATGGGCTTAAAATAGATTATTTAACCGTTTATCACCATTAAAACATATTTTCTGAAAAAAAATAATGTAAAGTAGTTGCACTAGTTTACGGAATTACAGATAAGGCAGGGACTTAGCTGCAATAAAGCTTATGTTGATAATGCTGTCTGGCAGTATGGGGACGGTCTTCGCTTACTGATAATCTTTTTTTTTGTGTGGAATCCTCTTGAATTATTGCTTGTTGCCTTGTACTTGCTGCAGTAATTAAAAATGGCAAGAGCATAAATTAATCTCTTACTAATAGACAAATTAGCGACAATAAATCTATACTTTAATACGGTAATGTAAATACGATACTTCAGCGAACCATTTGGGTGTTGTGGATGCAGAAATTATGAGGATTGATGATGAAAACTCTTGAAACGATTGAATTTAAAAGTCCACCTACAGTGCTTGCTGCATGGCCGGGGATGGGCAATGTCGGGTTGATCACTGTCGACTATCTCAGGCGTAAACTTAATGCACAGTTGTTTGCCGAGATTGATATGAGTCCGTTTTTTATTCCGGATTCTATTGTTGTCAAAAACGGAATATCACAATTTCCTGAAATTCCTACAGCGGTGTTCTACTATACCAATAACCCGGATCTTATCATTTTTGAGAGTAATGCTCAAATAAGCGGTAAAGAGGGGATAATGATTATCAAGACAATCCTTGATATTATCATACAGTATCCGGTGCAGCATGTGTTTACATTTGCAGCATTTGCACAACCGATGTCCTATTCTGATGAGTCACAGGTACTTGTCACATGTAATATACCTGAATTCCTTATTGATTTACAGCAGCATGGACTTACACCAATGCCTGATGGATATATTGCCGGATTGAATGGTTTGCTTCTGGGTGTGGCTGCATCTCGGCAGATCGAATCTGCATGTATGCTCGGTACAATTCCGGGATATGCAGTCAATCTGAGTTATCCTAAAGCATCGCTGCAGTTGATTCAGTCGATCAGCAAATTCCTTGACTTTAACGTAGACCTGTCAGAAATCAAGGAAAATATTGATAATATGTCGCAACAGTTGTCGCTAATTGAAGATCGTATCAGAGATTTTAGTTCAGGGGGAGCTGCAACACATGACGATGAACAGTTACAGCAGGAGCTTGAGGACGTTGAACAGGAAAAGGTTCCTCAGTATGTTATGGAAAAGATCGAACGTATGTTTAATGATGCAAAAGCTGATAAGACAATCGCAGGCGATTTAAAGAAGGAACTTGACAGATGGAATCTCTTCGAGTTATACGAGAACCGCTTCCTTGATCTCTTTAGATAACAATTGTTGTTACAAGTAAGACACATATATGCAGGATGCGGGATCTATTTAGAGTAGCAAGTAGTAAGCAACGACTGTTATTAATAAATTCCGTTTTCCGGGAGCATTGGCTTTGGAGTGTCGTTTGTCAAATTAGCAAGGTATGTACAATAACCACCTAATAAAATAATGGCTATCATCGGTTACCAATCCATTGAGCTGCTTCAATAAGTGTAGTACAGGTATAGTCCGGCTTATATGAATAATCAATATTTGAGAAACTTTCGATAGGGGGTTCCGTATGCACTCCTGTCAACACCTGCACCGTTGTGCAACCCGCCTTATGACCTGCGATACAATCGGTGATATGGTCGCCGATTATATAGCTTTTTGTTAAGTCGACAGCGTGCTTTTTAGCAGCCTCAAGAAGCATGCCGGGTTCCGGTTTTCTGCATGTGCATCCGGTTCGGTACTTTTCAACCGTTGCCTCCGGGTGATGCGGGCAGAAGAAAAAATCATCAAGAGCGACTGATGTTTTCTGTTCAATTTTAGCTTCTATTAGTTTGTGAAGAGACCGTACCTGGTCTTCGCTTAAGAGTCCACGTGCCATATCCGGTTGATTACTGACAACGATCAGTTTGTATTGCATAAGTGCAAACATGACAAGCGCATTACCGACATCAGGGAGCAGTTCGATCTCCTCCTCTTTTGTAATTAATCCATTGTCCTTTATCAGGACTCCATCCCTGGCAAGAAATATAGCAATGTTCATTGTTGTCATTGATAAACTCCGTGATGATGCTGTTTTGTTTACTACCGTGACCTATACGATATCCTCAAAAAACTCTCGATATAAGATTCGTAATATATTTGTGTTTAAAATGATACTTTGAACGATCAAATAATTTTCTGGAAATTGCAAGCTGATACTCTTTTCGTTCAGTATCGGGGGGATTTCCACTAAACGCACGGCGTGATTCCTGAACCGGGAGAAATCCGGTTAACGTTGTGCAACACCATTTTATTGATAAAATGGAATAAATGTAATGAAGTCTGTCCGGATGTACCGGCATCACATCCAGAATGGTCTTAATTTTCCTTATAAATAAAGAATGAAATTGTTCAGGGACTGGGATTTCAGGTTGCAGTAGCGGGTCACAAATCATTTTTGCCGGGTCATCCCAACCGCTGTATTCAAAATCTACAAAATAGAGTGTCCCGTCAACACTGCGTATAGAATTATGAAAACCGTGATCTGAAGGACTTATTGCATAATATTGTGTATCAAGTATCGAATCGTAAAGAATCGGATCCGCCATGCATTGCGCATGAAGTGTAAGAAAATAAGGAATTATATCATGGCTGACGAATGCGATAATTTCTGCAGTAATCCGGTCTGACGGATCAAGTTGACACAGTGAATGAAGATATTTTTCAGTTTTCATGGCATATTCTCTTAACGTGAAACATGCATCAGAAGCAAACGGAAGGTTCAGTGCAGAATTTTTTATCCGCAGATCGTACATTTTCTGTAGCAATTCCGCAAGTGCAATGACATCATCTTCAGAAACGGTCCCGTTTTGCACCGGTGTTCCCTGAATGAATCCATAAACACCGGTGTGGGCATGGTCATCTTTAAGTAAAGGTTTGGGAACATTGGTTATTCCGTTCTCATGAAGAAATGAAAGCATCGAATATTCAGCATCAAGCCGGTCACGAATCTCTGACGGGCTATGAAAATAGTGCTTGATAAGAACATCCCCGTTTGCTCCACGAGCTCTGAAACAACGATTATTGCAACCTTCACTAAGCTTTGTCAGATTTGTAAAGGTACTGCCGTGTATTCTTAATGATGTATCTGGCATCAGGTTTTTCCCTGTTTAAAAACGTTGGTAAAAATCATATTCCCGATTGATATCCAAATAGTTACCATTTTGATTTCTAATGCTGTCTACGGTTTGTGAATATACTCAATTGGTAATATTCTGAGGGTATCAATATATCTATCAACCCATTGAATCGTTTCGTCAATTCCCTGTTCAAACGTTATTTCCGGTTTCCAGTGAAGATCCTCTTTTGCTGCTGTGCTGTCAAGAAGGTATGCCGGATCTTTTCCCGGACGTTCACCGGTGATCTCCACGACACTACCGGCGTGTACATCCATACATTTACAAATATATTCAACAAGTTCCCTGATTGTTATATGACGTGTTGTGGAAAAGTGATATACCTGACCTGTTTTTAATGTTTTACATGCTGCAAGTGTACCCCGTGCGACATCACGTACATGTATGAAAGAACGAACAGCGTGACCTCCACCCTGCAGTTGGATTTTTTTCCCACGACGGATATAAAGAATCGTTCGTGGTATTATTTTGTAAATCTGCTGTCCGGGACCGAAAATGGTAGCGGAACGCGTTGATGTTACCGGAAAGCCGTATACATCATGAAATGTTTTTAAGCTCATATCCGCTGCTGCGCGTGAAACGGCATATGGTGTTGATGGATTATAAGGCGCATCCTCGGATATTATTCCGGAGCAATTACCGTAAACCTCCGGTGTTGAAATATGAACATATTTTTTCAGGAATTGACATTTACGTAATTTATCATGAAACAGTATCGTTGCAAGAGTGTTCGTCTTGAACCAGTCACCGGGATTCTCCCAGCTTTGTGCAATCATACTCTGGGCAGCAAAGTTGACAACATAGTCAGGCTTGTACTGATTGATACTATCCATAATCTGGATAAGGTCTGTAGTAAGATCAAGTTTGTGAAATGTAAAATTGTCACAGCTTCTTTGTTTGTAGGGAAGAAATGCTTCATGCGGCTCATCTGAGCGGCTGATACCGATAACGCGTATGTTCTGCTCAAGACAATAATCGACAAAGTGAGAACCGGAAAATGAATTACTTCCAAGTACAACAATTTTTTCCATCTGGAAAGATCCTTTTTTCAAAATTGATTATGCATCTACCGGTTTTCCTGGTCGTGTCATGTCAAATGTATCGCTCTGATACAACTACTATTTCCTGAAAAGTTATAACTTCTTATACGACAAATTATTATGCCTTATTTATTAAAAAAAATCAAGAAAAAGTAGAATTCCGGCAGAAAGAATTGCAGAATTGTATAAGTTGTTAGTCTGAAATGAGATAAGGAAGAGATGGGAGTGGTTGAGATTGAGGTTGAGACTAAGATTAAGATTAAGGTTGAGGTTGAGATTGAGATTGAGATTGAGATTGAGATTGAGAAGAAGAGAATTGTTGCTAATTGCATATCAGAGCGACACTGTTATCTCTTATCCTTAATCTTAGTCTTAATCTTAATCTTAATCTTAATCTTTCTTCCTCCCGCGGAGTGGAACAATGGCTACGTTATCGGTGGTTATGACAAATTACAATCATTCGCATTGTGTCAGTAGGGCTATTGAAGCAGTGGTGAATCAGTCAAGGCCACCGGATGAATTTATTATTCAGGATGATGGCTCAACTGATACTAGCATTGACATAATTAAGCCGTTCGTTGAAAAATATCCATATATTAAATTTGTAAATAGTGATAAAAAACGTGGGCGTATTCCGGCGATGCAGAACGTTACGTCGTATGCATCGGGTGACTATCTATACATTGCTGCACCGGATGAGTATATACTTCCTGGTTTCTTTGAGAAGGCAATGAATGCATTTGCAGCGTACCCTCAGGCCGGGCTGTTTTGTGGAGATCAGTTTAATAATATCACCGGGACAACCGGGATGGTTCCGTATGAAATGTATTGGAGTGACAGGGAACTCTTTTTATCACCGGATGAACTGGCAGATATCTATGCAGGAGGGAATTTTCCTAAATGTGTCGTGAGACGCGATGAGTTTATCAGGGCCGGAGGTTTTATTACCCAACTCAAGTGGCACAGTGACTGGTTTTTTTACCATGTTATTGCGTATCGTAAAGGTCTGATCTATTGTCCGGAAAAATTTCTTGTTGAAACAATACGTCAGCAGGATGAATATCGTTTTGAGGGAATGATGGATGTTCAAAAAGAGGCTGAGGTAATCAGTAATATAATACAGATATTGAAAAGCCCTGAGTATAGTGATGTGCTTCCATATTTTGCCCGCAGTGCCGCATTGTTTCCGCTCTCACGATCATGTGTTGATCATGTGATGAAAACAATTGATATAAAGGATATTCCGGCGCAACTACTGATGGCACATACGTTGTATGTATGCAACATGGAACAGGCTGCTTTACGTAGTGAGCAGGCACGAAGAGGTTCAGAGCAGGAAATAGCATCGATTCTGGAGAAGATAAATATATTGATTCTGAACGGTTCTGTCAAAGATGCATCAGGACTGCTTGATACGATGGAAACTAAGCTCGGGAAAATACCACAAATACTGGAACTGCGTCATAAAATTACGTGCATAAATAAAGTGATCGCGCTGCTGCGAAATGAATAAATCAAAAATGGGAATGTTATGAGCCGGTTTATCAATTACAATCATGCCGCGTTTGTCAGTCGGGTAATGGAATCGATTGTCATTATCAGAGATAGAGAAAACATTTTATGCCAACATTATCGGTAATAGTAATAATAGAAAATTCAGCATTGACAATTAAAAAAACGATTGAATCAATATCAAATAGCCTGTAATCAATGTTCTTAAAAACAATCTCCTCAAGGGATAGCGGATCGAAAACCAGATGATGCAGAACGCGATATTAACAGATTGTTTCTATTGGAGCTTTTCCTTTGAGATCTACACACACTGTTGATTGAAAATTTGATGGATCCGGAACTGCGTCGATTGATGCTGCCGGTAGTTCATCTGCCCACTTTTCAAGAAATACTGCTCCGTGTGCGTTCCATTCCTTATCGAAAACCGCCTGAGATCTGCGTTTAATAACAATGTCGGTCGAAACCAGGATCCGGTTTGTGTGACGTGCCTGCATACAGAAATCAAGATCGTAAAAATGCTCTCCAGTGAAATTAGTGTAGTCAAATTGACATTTTGTAAATAACTCACGTTTAACGGCCATAAAAACGCCATCAACAGCAACGACATCAAAGTCGCCATTTTCCTGAGAATACACCACAGCAAAAAAATCGCCATTTTGAAGATGATGAACCACGCGGCCTTTAATAAAAGGTCTGCCGGCAGCAGTGAGTGATGGTTTATTGGGGAAGAGATATTGAGTCCCGGCAACTCCGACAACGCCAAGCCATGGGTCATTAGCAAATTTTGATTCGAGTATCTGTCCCCAGTTCATTTTCATAAAGTAAACATCATCACGAACAAAAACCAGTATATCACCTTTGGCAATCGTTACAGCATGATCATATACTGCCGCAAGATTTGTATTCTGTGAACCATCAAACAAAACATATTCGCACTCACAACCGGCTGTTTTATAGACATTGCGTTCCTGAATTGATTGTGCCGGTGGATTTTTTGCATTAACTATAACACTGATCATTTGAATCTCCAACTTTAAACATAGTAAGTATGCCATAAAATTAATAAATAGGCAAAAGAATTTCAAAGAAGTTAGCTGTGATTCATAATTCGTGATCCGTGCACTGGGGCAATCCGGGTTACGGGTCACGAGTCACGTTCCTGCCTCTTTTCAACCCCAGTTCCCTTCCTTTGTTTATGATCGCATCACCAAAGCGTTCCTTAAGGGTATCAATTACTTTTTCTGATTTCTCCCACGTTTCAGCCCCTTGTTCATTGGCGAACAGATCAATCTGTTGGTCATTATCAAGATTGGTAATTCCTGCACCAATCAGTCTGACTGTTTTTTCCTGTAAATTGTCAAGAATCTTCAAAACATGTTCAAAAATGATCTTTGAAGAATTTGTCGGCGGTACAAGTGGCATCCTGCGTGAATGACGGCTGAAATCGGGGCGGCGCCATGTAAGGACAACAGTACTTCCTCTGATATTTTTTTTACGTGCCTGTTCGGCTACATCCTGGCAGAGAAGATAGAGTGTGTTTTTCCACTCATCCTTGTTTGATGAATCTGAGTTAAAGGTATGTTCACGTGATATTGATTTGATACCATCAACATCGCCGACAATACGATTGTCAATTCCACGGCAGAGATAGTAGAGCGATTCACCATGTTTACCAAAACGGGAAGACAGATAGTTAAGAGAAAGTGCCTGAAGATCACGAACGTCGGTAACCCCGATGGACATCAGTATTTCGGCACTTCGTTTACCGACACCCCATAATTTGCGGACATTCATGGGTGCAAGCCAGTCGATTATTGCCATACTGTCAAATGGAGTTTCGGTGATACCATCCGGTTTATTCATGTCAGAAGCGATTTTTGCGAGAAATTTATTAGGAGCGATACCTATTGATGCAGTAAGGTGTTCTTCACTTAAAATTGCCTGCTTGATTGCAACTGCCACCTCCCGTGGTTTTCCGAATAGCTTTTCTGTTCCAGTCATGTCAACAAATGCTTCATCAACGGAAATCTGCTCAATAGCAGGAGAGAAGCGCCTGAATATTGCCATGATTGATCGGGATACGCTGCTATAGACATCCATTCGGGGAAGCAGAAAAATACCATGAGAACAACGGTTGTAAGCCTCATTAATCGGCATTGCGCTATGAACACCGAATTTTCGTGCCTCATAACTCGCAGCACTGACTACACCACGTTTACCTACCGGAGAACCCACGATCACCGGCTTGCCGCGATATGACGGATTGTCACGCTGTTCCACTGATGTAAAGAATGCATCCATATCAATGTGGAAAATTACGGTCTGTTGCATCGTTGAGCTATACCTTATAGTAAAGTTTTAACACGGTGTATTGATTGGTTAATGCACTACGATCGTTTGTAACGTTTTAACTCACTCCAGATCAAATGAAAAATCATACCCTTTTCCAGCCCTGATTTCCATTTCAACTGTTGTGTTTTTATAATGCTCTGGCAGTTTAAGCCGGAATGTTGTCCATTTGTCAATAGTGGCGTTTTCATAATGTGCACTTTTCATACCTTTGTTCATCATTGGACCATTAAAATAGATCCAGTCTGAAGATGCCTGACGGACACGGATTGATATCCTGCCACTTCCGCGCAACCGTAGCGGTATTGCCGGTTCTGTTATTGTTACTGATTTTCGTGCAATACTGATATTCCGGCTGCCGGATTTGTGACCTAAATGAATAAACGTCCTGCCTTCATCACGCTTTTCTGTAAGTGATGCAGCCGTGGTACAGAGTGTCCAGTGCTTACTAATACGGGTCGGACGTACTCGTGAAGTACCTGAATTATCTGCGTCAAATGATACCTTTCCCGGTTTGTCATTCTTGTACAATTCATCTTTATCCGTAAATGGCTTGCAGGTAAATGATGCCATCACAGGCAGATGATCTGAATAGCCGTTTGCGGTATGATGTATACGGTTGTTCTGTCGTTTTATCTCCCATCGGAATGGAATATTGCCACGGAGTAATCTGTTGTCCCAGGTAAAAACATGATAGCTGTTGTCAACGTAAGATATTCCCTTGCTGTCAAACAACAATCTGTCGATAAGTATATGGTCCAGTGTCTGGTAATAGCCTTTGTAAACTTCACTCATACGGTCTGATTCCGGCAGTTCAAGCCATAAGTCATAATATCCTTTTGCCTTGCTGATCATGTCCTGTTCTGTGATATGTCTCACGCTGCCGGATACTTCTGTAACAGTGCCAAGAATGTGATTCAAACCGTTTATCTGTAAACTGTTTTTACCTGATTTGGTACTATAGCGGTATTCATCATAGTTGATATTGAAATCTCCGGTAATAATACATTCTGAGGATGTTCCGATTGAATCAAGTCTTCGTTTCAGTACCTGGGCCGCGATAGTACGATCCTTTTCAGGATTCATTTTTGATGGCCAATGGTTGACAAATACTTTAAAAGTGGTAGCGTTGAATGTTATATCGCTCTCAATAATATTTCGTGATGTCTTACCGTTATTCATTCGTACTTCATGCATCAGAACTTTCTTTACAGGGTATTTCGATAATAGCGCAGTGCAGGTGCTGGTCTTGACTGGCTGGTCTCCGATAACACTGTACTTGTAATCAAGTCCTTTGTTCTTAAGGCTTTTTTTAAGCTGCATCAGTGAATGGTAACTTTCAACTTCACAAAGCCCGATAATATCCGGACGCATCGCTGCGATCACATCCGCAACAGCTGACACCTTTTTGGGGGCCATGTTTTTATCCCAGTTTGAAACCGCGGGATTATACTCAGGGTACTCAGTACCTTCAAAACGGGTATCAAAAAGGTTTTCAACATTATAAAATGCAACAGTAAAGGTGTCAGTCCGGTATGCTGCCACAGCAGTTGATGGTGCTTTAATCGTAGCAGCGGAGGTTTCTATTTCTGAAAATTTACCTTTACATGATACTAATAATAGAAAAAACGCAGTGAGCAGGAGGTGATTTATTAATCGTAATCCGTGATCTGCCACTCTTGACGTTCCAATATTGGTTTTCTTAATTCTACTAATCATATCCTGGTCTGCATTCCTCAATCTCTTTAGTACCAACAAAATAATCCAAATCACCATTCGGTTAGAAGACGTATGCCATACGTCACTACAACAAAATGCTGCTACTGGCTACTATTTCTCCCCCTCAAAAAATACCCTTTCCCCTGAAAAAAAATAACTTTTTAATCATATTTATGAAACTTCTTGTAATGGACAGGTGTTACACTGAGTGAGAAGGAGATCTCTGAAGCGGTGCGCATACGTGACGTATTTGAGAAACTTGTGATGTAACATCAGGATATCGTGTTCCCGACGGTAATGCGTATACGATGTAAAAGAGCAGCAACAGAGGTTGTTTCTCAACAGGTTATTCTTCATATACATATATAATGCAATACGTTACAGAGTAAATGCAGTATTGGTGGATTGCTGTGGCTTGCGGCAGGGAACCTAAGTATCAACAATGTTAAACACTACGTTAAGCGATGGCAGCTTTTTATACGTGACCAGTAATCCACGGATGCACTGATTTGGTACGCGAGGTTTTAAAAATCAGGGATCTAGCAAAACTAATAAATTTGACATATTATTTATGTCAGTATTGCTTTTTTTTGTGTCCTGAGTGATTTTACTTGTATGAATTGGTATTATCTTGCAAGGTAACGTGTAAAAACAATATAAACCCTGTTCGCAGATAAAAATAAAGCGATTATGTTTTTTATGGGACATAAAAAACAGCCAATTCGACACACATAATTATAAGGAAGGAATTACCTTATGCCAGATAATTGCATTTATATTACAGAAAATGATCTGAATAAGTTGAACGCACTGTTGAGGTCATCAAAAGGTGCTCAAAGACGGGATGAAAAAAGTCTGCAACTATTGGAAGGTGAATTGAACAGAGCAAAAGTTGTAAAACATCAGGATATACCACCAGACGTTATAACCATGAATTCAGAGATTCATCTCAGAGATATGGACTCACAGGAAGAGACCGTTTACAAGCTTGTTTTTCCACACGAAGCCGATATTGATAAGGGCTACGTTTCTGTACTCGCGCCGATTGGTACGGCACTTATTGGTTGTAAAGTAGGTGATATTATTGAATGGAATGTTCCGGCTGGTACTGCCAGGTGGAAAGTTATGAAAATTACTTACCAGCCTGAAGCTGCCGGTGACTTTTATTAGTAAATATTTCCTGAAACAGTAACAGGTCAAACTGTTACTGTGCTATTGACAAAAGATCGCAATGGTATCTGCTATATGACGATATATCATAGGATTCTTCATCTGGAATAAATGATACCGGAACCTGTTTCGCTGATTCAGCTATTCCCTTTTATTAGAGAAATAAATTATAAAGTATTACACATTTTCTGAAAATATTTTTCTGGAAATTATTTTTTTTGCATTCCCATTTGTCCAATTTATTATCTTATTGCATCGCTGAACTAATTTTAACGAATCATCCGGTATTTATTAGTAGTTACATATTAGTTACACAAAAACACCTAAAACCTTAATTGTCGGGATTGGAGTTGCCGCAATGTTTTTAAAAAAGATGTACCAATTATCCATTGTCATGCTTGTATTGACAAATGCTGTTTTTTCGCAAACTGAACAAATCAAAAATGGAACCTTTTCAAGTGGTTCCACAAACTGGAATCTTGGGAGATATGGGGGCAGTTCAAGCGGTACTGTCAGTAACGGAGAGTACGCTATTGTTGTTACAAACCCGGGAGATGAATACTGGAACGTTCAGTTTACACAAGGGACAATTTCGCTTGTGAAGGGAAAAACATACCGGTTCAGTTTCGATGCTTATAAAGGGACTCAGAACAGTGATACACAAACCATGCAGGTAAACATCGGTCAGTCCGGTAATCCCTATGCATCATATTTCGGGACCCAAAGTAAACTGATTTCATTGACAACCGCTAAAACACGTTACTCATATACGATTAACATGACCAATGCATCTGATGCAAACGCCCGTGTCGAATTTAACTGTGGGACCTCGGCTGGTGGTTACTATATTGACAATGTGAGTCTTATTGAAGAGACTGCAGCTACTCCACGGCTCGATGCTGTACCGGTATCAATTGATTTCGGGAATATTACAGCAGGAAGTTCAAGGACAATGAATATAGCACTGCGTAATGCAGGAACCGCAGCAACAGTGATAAGCGCTGTGCAAACATCATCATCTGACTTTACAACAATCATGCGGACACCTGATACCGTGGCTGCAGCAGGAATCGATACTCTTGCCGTAACTTTTTCTCCCGTATCTGCAGGTACGTTTTCAGGTTCAGTCACACTATACAGCAATGCATCAGATAACCCGGTCATTACAGTAAACCTGTCAGGAAGTGCGACACTTCCCGGGATCGGTGTATCGTCATCGTCAATTTCCTTTATGTCAAAACCGGGAACACCTGCAACCGGAACCATTGTTCTGTCGAATTCCGGTTCAACCCCGATAACATGGAGTCTCGCAAGTAATAGTTCCTGGGCAACAGTCAGGCCGGTATCCGGCAGCATTGCTGCTCAAGCCCAGGTCATCTGCTCGGTGACTGTAAACAGCACTACTCAGGGAGTTTTTACGGGTAACCTGTTACTGGCACATTCTGCACTGAATGAACCTTCTCCACTGTCAATAGATATGACATTTACGGCTACTTCCGGTTATCAACCAACAAGCCCATATATTCTTTACCCGGAGCGTGCAATTGACTTCGTACAAAATATCGCTGATTTCAGATCAAAAGCCAGGGATAATATCAATGGCGGATACTACACAAATATCAACCGGCAGGGATACTCAACCGGTGCCAATGAAAAAGCGCTTTGCGGACAGTCGCGCATCGCATACACTTTTGTACGCGCATTCATGGTAACCGGTGATGAAAAGTATCTTGAACTGGCACATCATGCGCTTAAGTTCCTTTACTTACATGGCTGGAACAATGGATGGTATTTTGTTACAGATTCTACCGGAAAATACATAGATCATTGGGGACATAATGACTGGTGGAGCTTTCAGCAGCATTATGCACTCATTGGTATCGCCGCAATGGTTGAAGCAACCGGTGGTACTATAGACTGGAATGATGGCACCGAAAGTGACCATACCTGGCTTATGCGAGGTGTCAATTCAAATTATACAAAACTATGGGATTCGGGAACCGGGACAAAAGGATATTATAATTATTCGAATAGAGCATGGACAAGCAAACGGGGAAAAGGGTTCACACCGACTGTTGACGGTGTGACAACGCATGGTCTTATGATGGCGCTTATGTATGATTCCCTTAACCATAAGCAGCGTTTTATTGATCTTGCCGATAATATCGTCGATCATCTTATTGCCAATATGTCAGTAGCTGCTGCAGGTTTTCCTGAAAATTTCGATGCAAACTGGAATATTGACAATAGCAGCACAAGTATGGATATTGGTCATGGTTTTAAAACTGCCTGGGTTTTACAACGTGCCTATCTGAGAAATCCTGACCATCCTCAATATCTCACTTCAGCACAGCTACTTATGCAGAATCTCTGGGATAATGGCTGTTACGATACAGTCAATGGTGCTCCATATTCCTACCTGAACTGGAAAACCGGTGAAGTAACAAGCACAAATAAAGATTTCTGGATGACAGAGCAGGGGTTTACTTCCGGTATTATGAGTTATTATACTGCTACCACTCAGCAGCAGCGTGACATGTATTTACGTGTTGCAGATGGTTCATTAAACTTTTTTATGAATCGTATCATTGATCCGGTGTATGGTGAGGCATATAATGTTGTAAACAGGGATGGTTCATCGGTTGTTGATGCCAATAAAGGCGGACTTTTTACTGCCGGCTACCATTCGTCTGAACTTGGCTATTATGCGTATCTGTACAGTTCACTGTATTATCATAAGTCACCTGTACAGCTTTACTACTATTACCCGGAGGCAAATACAGAACGCACCTTTAAACTTACTCCGGTCGCTATTGAAGACAGTGTATTAAAAATTACGTCCGTTACGCTTGATGGTGTTTCGTATACTGATTTTAACAGTGATAGCCGCACCTTGCATCTGGCTCCCGGTGTTGGCGGTAAATTTAAAGTCACATTCGGTTTTACTCCGGCACAAACATTTACTATCAGTGCAACAGCTGGAAACGGGGGAGCGATCTCACCATCCGGAACTGTAAATGTTGGAGAAAACAGTTCTCAGCTGTTTATAATAACACCTGTTGGAGGATACAAGGTCAGTGATGTTCTTGTTGACGGCGTTTCAGTTGGAGCAGATACTTCATACACATTCTCAAATGTCACTGCAAATCATACAATTGCAGCCTCATTTGTACCAGTTACTGTCTTTACACTTTCAGCTTCAGCCGGAAGTGGGGGAATGATTACTCCATCGGGGGCAGTATCCATAGTTGAAAATGCATCAAGGAAATTTACAATAATCCCTGAAGCAGGATACAAGGTTAGCGATGTTCTTGTTGACGGCGTTTCAGTCGGAGCAGATACTTCATACACATTCTCAAATGTAACCTCAGATCATACAATCGCAGTTTCATTTGCACCAGTTACTGTCTTTACACTTTCAGCTTCAGCCGGAAGAGGGGGACTGATTACTCCATCAGGAGCAGTATCCATAGTTGAAAACGCATCAAGGAGATTTACAATAATCCCTGAAGCAGGGTACAAGGTTAGCGACGTTCTTGTTGACGGCGTCTCAGTTGGAGCAGATACTTCATACACATTCTCAAATGTAACATCAGATCATACAATAAGTGCTTCGTTCTCAGTGATTTCATCCTTGATCTATCAAATCAACTGTGGAAACAGCAGTACTGCAGTACCCTATGCTGCTGACCAGTATTACAGTGGTGGTACAATGCATACGGTTACAAACAGTATTGATCTGAGCGGGGTAACAGATACTGCTCCATCAGCGGTTTACAAGAGTGAACGTTACGGTAATGCGACCTATACGATACCGGGTCTTGTTGCAGGAAACAATTACAAGGTACGTCTTCATATGGCTGAACTTTATCAGACCGCAACCGGAAAACGGAAATTCAATGTAGCAATAAACGGTACGATGGTATTGTCCAATTTTGATATTTACGCAGTAACCGGTGCCCGTTATAAGGCAGTTGTTCGTGAGTTCACAACAATTGCAAACACATCCGGTACTATCGTTATCGCACTGACTACTGTTACTGACAATGCATCCATTTGCGGTATTGAGATTCTTGCCGCCGCACCTAACGATGCCCCAACAATAATAACGGCTGCTTCTGCGTCACCGAAAATTGTTTCATCAACATCAGCTGTACTGTCAGTGCTTGGCGCTGATGACAATGGAGAAGCAAATCTGACTTACACATGGGCAGCAACGGTAACCCCAGGTGCAACGGTTGCATTCAGTGCAAATGGATCAAATGCTGCAAAGACTACTACTGCAACCTTTACAAAGGCAGGTAACTACACTTTTCAGGTAACGGTAAGGGATGCCGGTAATCGTACCGTTACTGATACTGTCACGGTGACTGTTAATCAGACTGCTTCCGGTATAGCAATTTCACCAGCCAGCGTAACACTTGATACTTCAGAAAGCAGGCAGTTTACCGCCACGGTGACCGATCAATTTGCCAATGCAGTTTCCTCAACGCCGATAACATGGAGCGCAAGCGGGAATGGTACAATCACCGCTGGTGGCCTCTTTACAGCAGGAAAGTCTTCCGGAACTGCAAATGTTATAGCGTCAAACGGAACATTTGTTGATACTGCGCTGGTCACCGTTCAGACTGCAGGAAACAGTATTGTTATCTATGGTGATACACTTGCGCCTGCGTATTACAACTACTCATGGAGCAGTACCTGCAACTTTAACGATGCAACTCCTGTCAAGGTTGGAACAAAGTCGCTTTCGATCACGTATACATCAGGATGGGCTGCGCTCTATCTGCAGAAAGCATCCGGGACACAATCACATACAGGTTTTACCGCGTATAGCTTCTGGGCTCACGGCGGAACCGGTGCAGCGCGTCAATGTCAGTTTTTTACCCGCAGCAGCCGGGGTGCTGAAAGTAAACATGTAACGGTAAGTATCCCGGCAAATACCTGGACACTTATTACGATTCCGTTAAGTTCGCTTGGTAACCCGGCAGATGCAAATGCAATCATGCTTCAGGAATCATCAGGACGCGCACAGGCTGAGTTTACTATCGATCAGCTTGAGCTAAAGTGACCGATGGTTTATTGATTAATGCTATCTGCTGTACGTTTTTAACTATCTGAATAATCGCTGGTAAATGCGGTTATTCCCCTCGTAGGGACACTCACAGGGGGTGTCCCTACTGCCACGATCAGGCATAATTCCCACAATTTGCATTAACCAATTCCCCGATTAATGCAATATCATTCCGACGGTCATCAGTAATTTCAAGGTTGGGGGGATCACTTAAATTGTATACGCGTATACGATGAAATTAAAAGAAACAATCTGTAGCGGAATATATTTTAGGATTACATAGACATGCATACGCTAAATGCTGCAGACTGCTACTTTCTGCATCAGTTAACAAATAATCACTTAATCTGCTCGTAATTTAAAAAAATAAAAGACGGTATGTGCAGGTATAGCTGGAAGAATTCAGGGTTGTCTTCACTTGGTTACATTTTTTAAAGGGAATTATTGATGGAAGCGTTGGTCGTTCTACTGTTAATTGCAGTGAACGTTTTTTTTTGCGTTATCTGAAATAGCATTCGTTTTATCGCGAAGGGAAACGATTGAGTCGGAGTTGCCATGAATTTTAGAAAAATAATATCGTTTATAAAAGAAAACATAAAAAAGCTTATCCACCTGAGAGCATCTGCACATGAGATAGCGCTGGGTATTGCTATAGGTATTTTTATAGGTATTTTTCCGACATTTGGTTTGGGTGTATTTGTTACACTCACGCTTGCTCCGTTAATCAGGTTTAATGTGCCCGCTGCATTTATCGGTGGAACGCTCCTTGCGAATCCGTTGTTATTTCCTTTATGGGTCTATTTGAGCTGTAGTCTTGTCGGAATAGACATTTCGTCCATTAAGTCATCAGAAGAGACTATCGGGATGTTAATAAAACATTATAGTGGTGTAATTAGTCTCTATGTACTTGGAAACACAATCGTTTCGTCAACTGTAGCACTACTCTTTTATGGTATTACTTACGGAGTTGTCAAACTCTACCGTAAACATCATCCACACAAAGAGTCCGTTTGAACGCTGCATTAATGTCAATTGATAGAGTACCAGGCAGGTATCAATACAACAAACGAAGATTATACATGAGTTCGTTAAGAATAGTGGTAATAACGTTTGACTGTTTTCAATGCTCAGGAATATATACCGGGACAAGGTTTGCCTTGTCCCGGTAATTTACAGGAATCACACCTGCGTTGTTTACCTTATGCAACAAATTATTGGATCATAAATCAGAGTGTTCCTTGCAGTTACGAATTTTCTAGCTCGCAATAACTGGTTCTGTAACAGGATCAGTTGGTATTAATTTTGAAGCTCTTTTTTTTTTCGGAGGGTGAATTGAATGGTCTGCTGCACATTCACGATCTGCCCTGAGAATAAATCGAGACTGAGCTATTAGTTCATCCAGAAGTTTTTTCAGAAGTGTATATGCCTGATTCCACCGGATCAGCAGTGTTGAAGTTTCACTGCTGTCAACACGGACTTTTGCATAAAGCAGACCCATTGTTTCGGAGAGTGCAGCAGCGCGTTCACAGTTGGAAAAATCGTATCCAATGACATCAAGTAACGTTCTGAGTTCCCGGCCGAGGACTGCGTAGTCGTTTAAATCCTGAATCGTATCCTGAAATGAAGACCCCTGATTGATTAGCACAAGCTTTGCTAGATATTCCGGATTATCGCGGAATGCATAATTCATTGCCGATTTAAGATCGTAGATGAGGTACTCAGCTTCGTCAAGTAATTGTTCCCATTTTTTCTTGTCTTCACTGGCTGGAAAGGAAATAATCGAATAGCTGGAATAGGTTTCACGGTAAGCACCGATTGCATCTTTGAATAATTCAACCTTTGTAAAGTCCATAGTATGAGAGGGCGAATAACATAATGGAATACCCCAATTATTTAAACAATTTTTTCTACCAACCCGTATCCGGAGTTCTTGATAAACCTGGAGTTGTTGATTTTAATAGAATGTTTTCTGTTTCTACTAAAAATTTCAGGGAAGAATTACTTCGGAACAAGATTTATGAGCTGGATAGTGTCACCCGCAGATTATTAAAACAAAAAATCGGCTATTATTTCAGCCATGAGAATACTACGGCTTAAAGCTACAGTTAAGTTTAAAATTGCCCAGAATATAACTGTTAATCGTAATTTTGATACAGTACAAAAAACAATTTTTATTTTTACCCATCAATGTCTGTTTTGGAATTTATAATATGAACAAACTACCAATGAACACCGAAATCAACAACGATCTTGAACAAAAACTCCAGTGGCTCGACGATTACAACAGTGGAAAACGCGAAATGCCTCCCTTTACACGGGAGGAAATGATTGAGATCCGGGAATATCAGAATCGATAAAATGTGGAATTGTTGAAAACGTTTAAAATCGGGTGAATCGCGTTTGAGCAATGCTACTTATTCACATTTTAAAAAAAATCATGTCTATCACAAAAATCATACACATCACAGTTCAGACAATGTGTGAATGGATAACGCAACATGTCAACCTCAATTATATCTTTTGTTACCAGCATTGTTATCAAGCACATCTCTGATTATGATTGCCAGTTCCCTCTTTCGGAATGGTTTTGTAATGAATGCTTTAATTCCTGCGTCAAGAGCGATGCGTTCATCAACCTGTTTACTGAAACCCGAGCAGAGAATTACCGGTAGTGCGGATCGGATTTTCAACATCTCTTTTGAAAGATCCAGTCCACTGATTCCGGGCATTGTCTGGTCGGTGATCACGAGATCGTATTTATCCGGATCTGCTCTGAACATGTCAAGTGCCGATTTGCTGTCAGAGAATGATGTCACGGTATAACCAAGACTTGTAAGTATTGCAGTAAGTAAATCTATAAGAACAAGCTCATAATCAATAACAAGAATATTTTCTTTACCTGAGGGAATCGCAGCACTATCTGCAGTAACTGGTGGTTCATGCTGATTTGTTGATGGAATATAAATTGTAAAACATGATCCCTTACCTTCGGTACTCTCAACAGTGATATTACCATTATGACTTTGTACGATGCCAAAAATAACGGCAAGGCCCATACCTGTGCCTTTTCCGGTTTCCTTAGTTGTATAAAATGGCTCGAAGATATGGTCAAGCGTCTGTTGATCCATACCGCATCCGTTATCAATTACGCTGACAACGGTGTAAATACCTTTTTGTATAGTACCAATCCGTCCTTCCATAGGTACATCAATCTGTTGTGTTTTGCAGATAATCTGCAGTTCTCCCTTGTCATTCATAGCATGCGCTGCATTTGTACTTAAATTCATTATAATTTCATGTATTTTGGTCGGATCTGCAAGTACCGTGTGTTGATTCGATTCAATTATTGTATTGATCTTTATTGATGCAGGCAGGGTTGCCCGCAACATGTCAACGACCTCACTGATTATTCTGCCGACATTAACGACCGTTTTCATCTCCTTGCTTTGGCGGCTGAACGAGAGAATCTGTGCAACAAGGTTTCTGGCACGTTCTGCACTTTTAATTAATTTGTCAATATATGTCCTGGTAGGATCATCCCTGCTCATGGAGTCAATCGCTATATCTGCATACCCGATTATTCCTCCAAGTATGTTATTGAAATCATGAGCGATACCTCCCGCAAGCTGTCCGATTGCTTCCATTTTTTCCGATTGGCGTAACCTGTTTATAAGCGTAATCTGTTCCGCTTCATATTTTTTCTGCTCAGTAATATCCACACCGATTACCCAGGAATGCCATTGTGGAATCGGGAATCTGGTTGACACCTTAGACCAGCTGACAATCCTGAGTGTACCATCTTTCGCGGTCAACGTGAATTGTTTGGAATAGAAATCGGCATCGCCATTGATTATATCACAAAAAGAACGTCGTGCAAGATCCTCAGGCATAAGCATTTTTAATGCATCAGGATTATGTTGCATCTCATAAGCGTTATAACCACTAATCCGTTCGCATTCATTATTCCATGCCGTAATGGTAAGGGTATCGTTAAATGCAGTCATCATGACCGGCATATTTTCAACAATATTACGAAGTCGTGTTTCACTTGACTTTATATCGCATGTTTTTTTATAAACTGCAATCCGCAGGGTGATCACCCATAAAATCAGTAATACCGCCAATGTAGCAGTAATTAATAGTGCAACCAGCAGCCATTGTGGCAATCCAGCTTCTGCATTGATATGCTGCATAATGTTGTGGTTGGTAGCATGGTAGTAGAAAGAGTTCTTATCATGCTTCCATTCTTTAAGCTGATTATCAATACTGTGAAGCAACGCGGCATTGGTGCCTTTTCTGGTTGCATAGAATGATTTGATAGCACCGAAAACGATGCTGGTCTTTTCTACCTGGTCACTTTGAATGTTGAAGGTATTAAACAGTACACCGCCATACACCTCTCCATGTTCAATCAGGGGGATAATCTGATCATGTTTATCAACCTCAATAAATTCACATTCAAAACTGAAATCTTTGATGAATGCTTTAAAATTACGGGCATTCTGATCTCCTTTCATTATCGCAATCTTTTTTCCGTTTATATCCTGTAGATCGTTAAGTATCGAATCGGTATGAATCGCAAGAGTACCCCAGCTTACTATTACAGGAACTTTACCAAAATCAAGAAACTGTTCACGATCTTCCGACCATGCAACCGCAGGCATAAGATCTACGGTACCCTGCTTTACAAGATCCATTCCTTCGGCCCAGGTGCTGGGAACGAACTTAACTTTAAATCCGTTGCGCTCACCGATTCTTACAATCAGATCACTGAACAGTCCGGCTGCGTTTCCTTTCGTGTCAATATATGATACTGGCTTGATATCCTTGAGCACGATAACGGAGACCATTTTTTTCCCCGGAGGCTGTGCCAAAGAACAGAGTACTGATACAAGGAGCAGTACAGATATCTGGAGTAGTTTCATAGATGCTCCGGAGATGTGCGTGGTGCTTTTAACGATGTTTCGGATTCATCGGGACAATTTTTCCGAAGCCAGTTATTGAGCGTTTGACGGGTCAGTCCGATCATGTGCGCTGCGAGAGATTTGTTGTTATTGGCACGTTTCAATGATTCATCAATAAGGGCTCGTTCCACAGTGTCAAGAGTCGGGAGTGGATCGGGAAAAGTGATTGTCCCGGCCATTTTTTTTTCTTCATTGGCTGTTACTGTACGGTTATTTGTATCTCCGATTTTCTTTTTAAATGATTCAAGCGAGAGTACACCTCCGTTGTGCTGACTGACAGCATCAAAAATCATTCCCCGCAATTCGCGTACATTTCCGGGAAACGGGTACATGGAGAGAAGTGTGAGCAGTTCCTTTGGATATGTTGGAGTTGATTTGTTAAGTTCATATGATGCCTGTTCGAAGAGCGTGTCAATGAGTATCGGTAGGTCATCGGTACGTTCCCGTAAAGGAGGTATTGCAAGGCTATGGGCTTCGAGCCGGTAATAGAGATCCCGTCTGAAAACACCATTGTGCTGCATCTGACGCAGATCCTGATTTGTGGCGGCTATGATACGCGCATTACTGTGTTTTGACAGATCGGAACCAAGCGGAAAATAGGAGCCTTCCTGAAGCAGTCGTAATAGTTTGACTTGTGACTCCGGTCGCAGATCTCCGATCTCGTCAAGAAACAGTGTACCACCCGTGGCTTCATCGATAAGCCCTTTACGGTCACAGTCAGCACCGCTATAGGCCCCTTTTTTGTGTCCGAACAGTGTATCAGAGAACATGGTGTCATCAACACCTGCCGCATTGACACATACGAATTTGCCACTTCGTCCGCTTAGTTTATGTACCGCACGTGCCATCAGTTCTTTTCCGACACCTGTCTCTCCCATAATTAATACAGGCAGTGATGTCGGCGCAATTGCTTCAGTATATTTAAAGAGGTTGAGCATCTGTTCATTTCGGGTGACTATTTCAGTAAAATCCTCTGGGGATCTGATTCTATTACTCAGTACACTGGCTTTGAGAGCAGCAGCTTCACTTTTGATATCACTTATGACTAGTGTCTTGCGAACAGTTGTGATAAGTTCCTCTTTGCGGATTGGCTTGACAATATAGTCAAAGGCTCCTTTTTTTATACAGTCAACAGCTATTTTAACATCATTTTGTGCTGTTATAATAATAATCGTAATATCCGGATAATCCTTCGCCAGAAGTGGTAGCAGGTCCGTTCCGCTGATATATGGCATATTGAGATCAAGAAGAATCATCCCGAATTTTCTATCAGCAAGGATTTTTAATACTTCCCGGCTGTCATGGCATAGCACCGTGTTAGAGATTCCCTCAGACATAAGGGTCATTGCTGCAGTCCTGATGAACTGCTCCTCATCATCAACAAGAAGTAGTGGCAGTGCAGGGTATAGTAATCGTTCCATAGTTTATTGCCGTGATTAAATGGTCAGTGATCAGTGAATCGTGAATGTGAATTACGATTCAGGTAATAGTATAGGTTACAATAGTTTACTTATAAATGCAACAATGATACTATGTTCAGAGTAATTGGAAAAAGATGAGAAATCTTGATGCAGGTCAAGGTTACTGAAATAGTGAAGATGTATACTATTGAAGTTGCTATGACAATATTTGGAATGAGAGGGTAGGTTATGTTTAACGAAACAATTCAGGCTATTGGTAGTGCCTCATGTGCAAAAAGTAATGCTGCAAAAGTATCACCGCTTCGCTACATAACGGCATCAATGCTTGCAGGTGGATTTGTCGGGCTTGGTATTATCCTGATTTTTTCGATCGGGGCACCATTTGGGGAAGTATCATCTCCTGCTGTTAAAATCCTTATGGGGGTATCATTCGGCATTGCCCTGTCGCTTGTAATAATGGCAGGAAGTGAGCTTTTCACCGGGCTTAACATGGTCGCATCTATTGGCGTTGTCACCAAAAAGATCACTCTGAAAGATCTCTCATTACTATGGATATTGAGTTATATCGGCAATCTGGCAGGATCACTTCTGATCGCTTTTTTTGCAGTAAGCGGCGGCGTTCTGAAAAATCCGGTCTTTCACAAATTTATCAATGATATCGCATCGGTTAAGATGAACGCTCCGGCTGCGGATCTGTTTTTCAAGGCTGTTTTATGTAATATTCTGGTATGTCTTGCCGTATGGCTGTCATTTAAGCTTAAAGAGGAGATCGCCAAACTGGTAATGATATTCTGGTGCCTTTTTGCCTTTATCAGTTCAGGCTATGAACACAGTATCGCAAACATGACACTTTTAAGTATTCCATTACTTGGAACTCCACTTGATACGGTGACATGGGCTGGCTTTGCACGGAATATTGGAATCGTTTCATTGGGAAATATCGTTGGAGGCCTTTTAATCGGTCTTGCCTATACCTATATTTCTATTGTACCGGAAAAAAACAGAAAGGATGGGGCAGAGCATCGTGTCATATCAGGTAACACATGATCAGTTCAGAGAACTGTTTCAAATGCTTACGGTAACATACCGGATCTATGGACCTACCCTGTTTGTCAATAAGGCAGAAGTGTCGGATTGTGATTATGTCGGGTACAGGGAACTGTTATCCTATGATGACCTGATCACGAACGTGAAAAGTTATTTCTCTCCAAAGGAAGCCCTGTTTCCTCCCCGTGAAGTGTTGTTTTCATTTGGTAGTGACCATGCCATAGTGCCTTCAGATGATTTAAAGCCTGTCATCATATTCTTACGTGCGTGTGATATCAACGGATTTGATCGGCTCGATACACTATTTTTACAAAATGGTAAAGATGAAGATTTTTATTATAAACGCAGACGGGATAAGGTTCATTTCTTTCTGCTTGAGTGTGCACAAAGTTTTGATTCGTGTTTCTGTGTGAGCATGAACACAAATACAACTGCTAAGTATGATGCCGCATTCAGGTTTACCGATGAGAGCGTTTTCATGCAGGTTAACAACAGCGTTTTTGAATCATATCTGAGTATCGGTGAACTATCTGATTTCATGCCGCGTTTTGTTACGGAGAATAAGAGTACTGTACCTGTTCCTGATGCGTCAATTGATGAAAAAATATTTTTTGATCCGCTCTGGGATGAATACTCACGTCGGTGCATTGCGTGCGGACGATGTAACACAAGCTGTGTTACCTGTACCTGTTTTACGATGCAGGATTATTCAACCGGCAGTGACACGTCAGAACGCCGCCGCCGGTGGGCATCATGCCATGTTCAGGGATTTACCGATATGGCAGGGGGGCATAGTTTCAGGAAAAAACATGGTGAAAAAATGCGCTTTAAAACAATGCATAAGATAAGTGATTTCAAACGACGATTTGGTATCAATATGTGTGTCGGCTGCGGGCGCTGTGATGATGTCTGTCCGGAGTATATCTCTTTTGCAGAGTGTATACGACGTGTCTCAAAACTCTCCGATCAATATAAAAACGATACTGACAAGGGTTAACTGCACTGCAGGTATAGCAGTGTGCACTTACTAAATGGGAATTACTTCAATGAAGACTAAAAATCACTATGAAACATTTGCGCTTGGAATACTTGATATCAAACCTGAGACATCAATAGATTATACGTTCTGTTTCGAGTATAACAAGCCGCTTAACTATGGTCAGTTTTTTGAGTTGTCAATACCCGGTATTGGTGAGGCACCGATTTCAGTCAGTGCGTTTGATGAGAACAGAATGTGGATGACGATCAGAAAAGTCGGACGGTTGACGGATGCTATTTTTAATTGTAAGGCAGGTGATACAATTCAATGTCGCGGTCCCTATGGAAATGGTTTTAATGTTAAACAGTTTACCGGATCTGATCTGATAATCGTTGCCGGTGGTACCGGTCTTGCTCCGGTACGCGGCCTGACACGCTATTTTGTTACAAACAAATCAGCGTGTAAATCGCTGCATGTAATAACTGGTTTTAAATCACCATCCGATATCCTTTATCGCGAAGAGCTGGATCAGTGGGAACGGGACGTAGCACTCGTACTGACCGTTGACAAAAGTACTAATACCTGGACCGGTAATACCGGACTTGTAACAGAGTTTATTCCAAAATTACCGGTTCTTAAAAGTCCTCATGTTCAGGCAATTGTTGTCGGCCCGCCGCTTATGATGAAATTTGCAACGCTTGCACTTATCAAGGATGGTGTACCGCAGGACAATATCACCGTATCATTTGAACGTAACATGAGCTGCGGCCTTGGCAAGTGCGGACATTGTAAAATTGATGAAACGTATGTATGTCTTGACGGGCCTGTGTTCAGTTTAACAAAAGCGATGCATCTGATTGATTGATAGGAGATGGTAGTGTAATGACAGCAAAAGATATTGACAGAAAAAAAGTTATAAAAAATGCATGGCGCATAACAAAAGACCGCGATAAAACATGTCTGAGAGTCCGGGTACCCGGAGGGCATCTTGAAGCGCACTATCTTTCTCTTGTTCAATCAATTGCAGATACTTATGGTAATGGAACAGTGCATATTACTGCACGTCAGGGTTTTGAGATCCCCGGTATTGCATGGGAATCGGTTGATGAAATCAATACGATCATACAACCGCTACTTGACATGCTGCATCTTACAATACCGTATGATCAAAATTCAAAAGGGTATCCGTCTGCGGGTACGCGCAATATTTCAGCCTGTATCGGAAACCGCGTTTGCCCTTTTGCAAATCATGATACCACCCGCCTTGCTCAGCGTATTGAACAGGAGGTGTATCCACACGATTTCCATTTTAAAATTGCTATCACCGGATGTCCCAATGATTGTATCAAAGCGCATTTGCAGGATTTTGGTATTATTTGCACAACGATTCCACAGTATGATACAACGCGTTGCATAAGCTGTAATGCATGTGTTGACAACTGTAAAAAACGTGTCACCGGGGCATTAACGATGAGTCAGTTTGATATAATCAGGGACGAATCGCTCTGTATCGGTTGCGGTGAGTGTGTTAAAACCTGTCCAACCCGCGCATGGACCCGAAGTGCACAAACATATTACCGGTTACTGATCATGGGACGGACAGGAAAAAAGAATCCCCGACTGGCATCACTTTTTTTAAAATGGGCAAGTGAGGACGTTGTGGTTCAGGTCATTAAAAACACCTACGCCTATGTATTACGCTACATCGATACAACACTTCCCAAAGAACATATCGGGTATATAGTTGACAGAACAGGTTTTGATGTCTTCAAAAAGGAAGTACTCGAAAACATACCACTAAACCCTGAAATAAAAGTTGTAAATACGATACAATGGCAGGGATACCGGTACATTGACGATCCAGTAGTGGTGTAGATTATACTGGTTGTTGGCTATTGGCTATTGGCTATTGGCTACTTGCTACTTGCTACTTGCTACTTGCTACTTGCTACTTGCTACTTGCTACTGGAT
>JAAZBG010000199.1 GCA_012513915.1 Fibrobacter sp. | reverse complement strand
TAATTGTCTGCCTGTTGTTTTTTGTATCAATTGTAAATGCTGCAACTGTTTCTTCTGCCGCGAAGAAACTTTCGCAAACTGATGCAGTCTGCAAAATATGGGTCTGGTTTACAGATAAAAAAAACGTACATGAAACTGTCACTGTATCACCAAAAGCGCTTGAGCGGCGAAAAAAGTCAGGATATGTTTCCAATGAAACCGATATCCCTGTTAGTCAAGTATATATTGATAGCATTGAACAGACTGGTGCTGTGTTAAAACATACATTTAAATGGGAAAATGCAGCAAGTTTTACGATACAGGGTGCAAAAATAGATGAAATTTCACGAATGACTTTTGTTAAGGAAATTTCAACGGTCAATACATGTTTAAAACGTGAAAAGAGTAATCCTCTGCTGCTGGCAAAAAAAATGTATGATACTACAGACGGCTATGGATTTCTGTATGATGAATTGAAGCTGCTTAACGTTGCGGCAGCGCATCAGTATTTGACAGATAAAAGGCGCTTTGATTCACCAGGTGCCGGTGTAATTATTGCTTTTTTTGATACCGGTTTTCGCCTGAATCATGCTGCTTTCAGACATATTGAAAAGAATTATCAGATTCTCGCGACGTACGATTTTATCGATAATGACACATCTGTTGCAGATCCTGATTCTGTAATTAATAATCCGGATCATCCATATTACCTTAACGATATGCATGGAACGCAATGTCTCGGTATTGTTGCCGGTTACGATCCACCAAGATATAAAGGTGTTGCCTGGGGAGCAAAATTCGTTCTTGCCCGTACAGAGAATACCTGGTACAATACCGAGATTCACAGCGAAGAAGATGATTGGGCCGCCGCACTTATCTGGGCCGAGGAACTCGGGGTTGACATTGTGTCAAGCTCACTTGGATATCGTGATGGATTTCAGGATTCGGTAACGATTCAAAATAGTGATGGAACACTTCGAACTATTGTTGATTATTCCTATGAAGATATGAATGGATCAACAACTATTGTCTCCCGTGCAGCGGCTGCTGCATCGCAGCGCGGAATGATTATTGTCAATTCGATGGGAAATGAGGGTGCAAATAAAATCGGTTCGCTGGTTGCACCTGCTGATGTTGATGCCGTTGTAAGTGTAGGGGCTCTTAATGCAAGTGGGAGTGTAATTGCATCGTTCAGCAGTACCGGACCAACCGCTGATGGAAGAATAAAACCGGATATTGTTGCACAGGGGGAATTTGTTTCTGTACCATCAGTTTATAATAGTGATACATCATATACATCAGTAAGTGGTACATCATTTTCTACACCAACAATTGCAGGGGTTTGGGCCTTGATTCTGCAATCTTCAGGTTACAGGAATGCAGCAGTAAAGAATGCTCTTTTTGCATCATGTAAATTACTTCCATCACAGGTAATGCGTGATAATACTTATGGCTACGGAGTACCGGATGTCCTCCAGGCATGTATGACTTTTGATTCTATTGATGATTCAACAATTGTTGTGAAAAAACCAGGAGCCATACCGGAGTGTTTTGTTTATCCAAATGTGATTAAACCCGGAATCACAAGAAATGTTACCCTGGCCATAAAAAATCTACCTGATTCCTCAAAAGTCAAATTTACAGTGTTGTCATCAGATGGTCTTGTTATATGGAGAAAGAATATAAGCAGTACAACCGACACTCTGTTCAGGACATCATGGGATTGTACCAATTCAAAGGGAAAAAAGGTTGTACCAGGAATCTATTATGCCATATTTGAGTATCGTACCACGTTGGTTCGTCAAAAAATCCTTATCGCTGGATAAACCAGTTGAATCCCCATCTGAATGTTAGTCCCGGCGAATAATAGCCGGGTACATAAGCAAATTTCCTGTTAAGTATATTGTCAACTTTGTAAAATAGTCTGAATTCCAGAATATGGACAGAGATATTCAGATCAACATTTACAAATGGTTTGTTCCAGTCGCTTTGGCCGGCAAATTCGATTGGGTCCCGCTTACTCCAGTATTCAGCACCAAGGCTTATATCGACATACTCGCTTGTTGACATGGGATGAACAATGTATGATAGACGGCTGTTTGATTTTATATAAGGTTTTTTATCCGAAACACACAATGATCCATTCAATGCCAACCCGTGAAATCTTCCCAGTGATGGTGCAAGAATAAATGATGATGCCGGTTGTGAATAGGGAGCTATTCCCTGAATCCAGGAGTTGTTGATGATCGAATTATCAATATCTGTCAGGTATTGGTACCCTGCAAGGATTCTAAACTTGTCAGTATGAAAAAAGTACTCTGCACCAGCCTGACTATATGAGAAATCGTGGCCGTCAATTATGTTAAAAGTATCGAGTGGTGTTGCAACAGGAAGAACATCATGTTTAGCATAGAAACGAATATCATTATGTTGTGAACGGATATCAAATCCCGCATGGAACACTGGATTAATCTCAAAACTGTTATTCTGGAAATAAGCATGTGCACCACCGTTAAGGGTAAATGCAAAGCTTCTGCTGCTGTCGCCCTGGTTATGTTTGTACGACACTCTTGATTCTGATGCAGTTGTTATCCTGTCATCACGGTTGAACAGCGTTTGATTGATTGTCTGTATGTCAGCAGAGATAAACAGTGAATCATTTGTTCGTTGTTTCCTGCCTCCCTGTAGACCAAGATTGAAAATCCCAATTGAGGCATCATTTCGGATTGAGTTACCGGTACTTGACATAATGGATGGTTGCAGTCTGATTACCGGTTGTGTCTGATATCCCGCCTTACTATCAAAGAAAAAGTCGTTCTTAGTGGAGTGACTGATATCAAGATCAATCTCAAGGGGGAAACGGCGATACAGTTCATACATCTGATCTTTAGCTTCCGAGAATGTGTCAATAGCAGCTTCAGTAAGAAGATCCGCATATTTTAATTTGAATAGAGCTGTGCTGTGTTCACCAAGATAGCTTAACTGTAAACCACTACAGTGTTCCTCTGTTTGGATATTATAACCTGAATTGACAGTTTCTGATGTGTCCTTGTAAAGGCCGGAATAAAAATTGTAAATGTTATTTGATGAGTGACTGAATTTTTTTCCATTCAAATGACGATAGTTTGAAAAGACACTCAGCATAATATTTCTTGTAAATGGACGGGTAAATCTGACATCCAGAATGTTTTCCCCGAAAACGCCATTTTCCCATAGAATTACTATTTCAGGAAGTGCCAATGTTGCCGTATAATCATTAATGTGAATACCGTTATTTGAAATTGAGACAGTGTTCATTTCAGTTGTATATGTATTTTGTAAAGACAAAGGAAAAAGTGCACGTTCGAAGCGCAGTGAGCTGCTGCCGTAATAATAATTAACTGGCGCAACTGTTCCATATGGCAGTAAACGGTTCAGGTTGCCTGCAAGATTGTATTTTATCACTGTAAACATCGGATGGTATCTGAGTGCATCGGGTATGTGGGTTGCATTTTTCCTGTATAATTCAGATGTCTCTACTAAAAAAGGATTACTGAAATCGGGAATGCTGTCAAAAATAAAAAGTTGTTGTCGTTTATGTTCAAGAGACCGGAAACGATTAACAAGGAAGGTTGTATCACGAACCATATTCCTGGAATGCAAAGTAATAGAATCTACAGCTTTGGATGGCGCGGGTACTGAATCCGCTGGAGATTGAGCGTGTAAATTCATCGTAAGGAACAATAAAAATGTCCACAATACAGTAATCTGTAATAAACAATTTTTCCGGGCAATGATACGTGTATTTTTGAATGAGCAACAGTTAACCATGAAGTAGTAATTTCCTCAAGATATATAAGAATGTCGGTAATGGCAAAAAAATGCTACAATACCTTACCGGGATGTACGTGTAGAAAATACAACGTTGCCGGGAAAAAGTTTAATAACATTATGTTTTTTTTAGAAAAAAAGGCTATGCCCGGAATCCAAAAGTTTTGAAGAGCGTACATCACAATGTATTTTAGGATAACTCTGGGAAAATGATTGGTATCTGGTTGATTTCGTTATGCAATGAATCACTGGATACTTTTTATTTCATAATTGTTTACAGAGTGCAGCAGCCGGATACTGAATGATTGTTGGCTAAAATATAAAAATCAGGGATACCACTTGGAGACAGTGTAATGAATTATAAAAATTCAGGAACAGTAGTAATAATCCTTAAAGCGGCATTGATTTGTGCTGTTCTTTTTTGTTGTATTGGGTGTAATGCATATCTTAACACACTGTATAACGGTAGAAACGCATATAATGAAGCCCGGAAGCTGCATCTGACAAAATCAAGAAATTTCCCCGACAGTATGCTTGTCACTCCTCCCCAGGATGCTGTTACCAGGTATGAGCGCACAGTAGAAAAGTCAATAAAGGTAATTGAATCGTTTCCTAAAAAGAGGAAATGGCATGATGATGCATTGATACTTATGGGAAAAGCATATTATTACAAGAAAGACTTTCAAAAGGCAATCCGGAGGTTTATTGAACTTCAGACCGAATTTCCGGCAAGCAAGTATATACCCGAGTCTTATATTTTCGTCGGAATGTGTTATATCGAGGACGGTAATTATGATAAAGCGGAGGAGGTGATCAATTTCGCATTATCGAAGTATCCGGAGAAAGATAAAAACCAGGAACTTACAATGCT
Source organism: Fibrobacter sp. (assembly GCA_012513915.1). GTDB lineage: Bacteria > Fibrobacterota > Chitinivibrionia > Chitinivibrionales > Chitinispirillaceae > JAAZBG01. The sequence goes on along the minus strand of JAAZBG010000199.1, from coordinate 3,902 downwards.
CCTTGTTGAAATTGCAGTTCGAAGGGAGGGGCGTAGTACGGCAATTTTACTTTTGGAAAAAACATTAAAGAGTGCAAAGTCTGTTGGAAAAAGGATGGAAATTGTCCTGAGAATTTCTCAATTGTATATCGACATGAAACAATTTGATAAAGCAATTCCGCTATTAAAAACAGCACCAAGGAAAAAGGATTATCCGGAACAGTCCTACAGACTTGATAAAAATTTATATGTCTGTTATAGAGAAACCGGCAAGCTTGATCAGGCTCTGCAGCTTATTTCCATGATGGCGTCAAGCAGGTTGTATTCAGCTCATGAGGACGAAATCTTCTATGAAAAAGGTATCGTTTACAAGGTGCTTGAAAAATATGATGAAGCAATTGATGTATTTAAAACACTTTGCAGGGATGTTGACTCTACAACAATTAGAAAAGATACATCAACGTTTAAAAGCAAAGCATTCTATCAATTGGGTCTGATTTATCAATTGCAAATGAAAGATTACGAAAAAGCAGCAGAGTATTATACGCTTGCTGCAGCAGGGACAGATACTGTTGCCCGTCCGAATGCATTACGAAGAGTTACTGCAATGAAAAAACTTGACTCGTTGCGCAATGTTAAAGGGGCGGCAGATACATTAAGAGAGCATCGTTTGATGATGATCGGGGAGATATTCAGGTTTGATCTTGAAGAGCCTGATTCTGCATCAAAAGAATACTTGCAGATATATGCAGATACATCAATTGATCGGGAACTTGCTGCTAAGGCTTTAACTTCAGCGGCGTTTATTACCAAGGACGAATTACGGGATTCGGTTAAGGCAGACAGCCTCTTCAGGGTGATAATTGAAAAATACCCTGTAAGTATTTATGCAAAACTGGCCCAGATGGAACTTAATCTTCCTCTTACTGTTTTGACAAGATCTGATAGCGCCTACATCGCCTACAAAGAGGCTGAAGAACTTTTTTATGGTAAAAACGATGTTAAGGGAGCCATTCAGGATTTTTATTCGATTGCGAGAGATTACCCGGAGCTTGATATTGCACCAAAAGCTCTCTATGCTGCTGCATGGTTCAGCGACAACGTTCTTCTGAAGAAAACCACTGCAAAAACACTGTATGAAAAAATTTGTGAACTTTACCGTTCAAGTGTCTATTGCTCAACATCTGCGGACATAAAAATAAAAACACTTCGTGATACACTTGCAGTACTTAACGAAGCAAGGAAACGTGAGGAATCAATACGGGCATCACTGGGGCGTCCGGCAGTACCTAAGGCTACGAATACTGCAGCAGACTCCCTGAAAACGGATAGTACCGCAAACAGTATCAGAAACGAGAATGATCTCGAACTGGATGATGATGTTGATAGGAGTGGGGAGTGAGAAGCGGGGAGTACAATACAGAGACGAACGATTATACGTCTCATTTGCAAATCGTAAAACAGTAATTGGTACTGTTACACATTTTTAACAACGATCAGGGTACCAGTTCAAAAACGTGCAGGATTTTATGAAACTTTTCATGTAGTTCATTGACAAAATCGACAGTGTTGTCTTTTACTCTGAATGTTTCTATTATATCTGTTACGTCAATAAGTTCATCACGGGTTAATTCCACTGCTGTCAATTCTTCCGCTTCAGCTCTGGCACTGTCCATATCTTTTTTCAGAATATATCCAAGCATCAGATATGTCTTTGTAGCTGGTTCATCTTTTATTGCAAGCGCTTTTAAACAATATTCTATTGTTTTGTCAGCATTGGAAAGCGTATAATACGTTGCACCAAGATTTGCGAGTGCTTCAAAATGATCCGGTTTTACTTCGGCAACTTTTTCATATGCTTCAAGCGCATCATCATATTGTCCCCAGATAAAATAGGCGAGGCCAAGATTAAACCACGCTTCAATGTTGTCATTATCAAATTGAACCACTTTACGATATGCCTGGATTGCTTCTCCATATAATTCAAGTGAGTTAAGTGCCATTCCAAGATGAAACCAGAATTCCGGTGCATCCGGATTAAGTTTGACTGCCTGACGATATGCACTGATAGCATCATTGATCTGATTATTACTGTGACAGGCAAGTCCAAGGTTATACCAGGTGTATGGATTATCGGGTGCCATGCTTAATACCTGGTTATAAATAGTAATTGCACTCACGTATTCTCCTTTGTAATGATAGGCAAGTGCCATATTTACCCATGCATCAGTATCTTCAGGAATACGGTCGGTGATCGTTTGATAAAAACCAATTGCAGCATCAAGATCGCCTGATTTATGACTTGCTAGACCAAGCTGCTCATACACTTCAATGTTATCGGGAACAAAAGTCAGGGCTTTTTGCAATGCAAATATTGCATCATCATACTTTTCCAGTATGTTGTAACAAATACCCATTTTGATCCAGCAATCATAATCATCCGGAATAAGCTCCAGCCGTTTAGCAAATGCGTCAATTGCACCACTATTATCACCAAGATCCATTCTTGCCCGGGCAAGTTGTTTCCAGGTATCCGGGCGCAGCGGGTCAAGCGACGCGGTTACTTCAAGCGCCTGAACAGCTTCTGTATAGAAACCGCCGGTATAGTAGGCCAGGCCCATCTGGAACCAGATGTCAATATCGGAGTGACTTAGTTCTGCTGCTTTTACAAATGATATAATGGCGTCATCAATTTTTTCAGCCTGCATACAGGCAAGTCCTTTTCTGTAAAAAGCATCGTATGATTCCGGTTCAAGAATTATTGCTTTTGAATAACTTTCGATAGCATCAGTGAAACGCTGCAATGCCATATACATATCACCAAGCTGAATCCAGATAAATGGTTTATCAGGTTCAATCGTTCCTGCTTTTTCAAATGCTTCAGCGGCATCGGTAAAATTCTCCTTAATCGCATATGCAAGACCCATATCATACCATGAGCCCTGTATTGATGGATTGATTGTAACAGCCTGTCTGTATGCGTTGATAGATTCATCATATCGGTCGTGTGCAAAATATGCTTTACCAATAAGATTCCAGATTTCAGGATTCTGTTGATCAAGCGATGATGCTTTTTCAAATGCAGAAATTGCTTCTGTAAACTTACCAAGTTCAAAATATGAATTTCCAAGAGTCAGCCACGGTTCAAGATCACTTTGTTTATATGCTACACTTTTCTGGCCGGCATCAACAGCTTTCTCAAAAAGTTGAGCATCATAGAATACTTTTGCCAGTTTACTCCACAATAAAGGATTTTCATTGTCAAGCTCAATTGCCTTCGCATATACCTCTGCAGCTTCGCTGTATTGTTTTGTTCTGTAGAGTTCTTCACCAAGTCCGATAAGTGCTTCCGGCATTTGCGGTCTGGTTTCCAGTGCTTTTCTGAATGCATCAATAGCATCATCAGTTTTTGACAGTGCAACACTTGAATTACCAATAATATTCCAGGCTACAGCATTTTGAGGTTCAGATTCAACAACTTTCCTTAGAGCTTTTACTGCTTCGCTGTTTTTTCCCAATTTGTTAAGTACCGTTCCATATTCGAACCAGAGAACCGGACTTTCCGGACCCTTTTCGATTGCCTTAACAAAAGCATCTTCTGCCTGAGTGAACCGGGATAATGAAGCATATCCAAGCCCGAGGTTATACCATGCGTCCTGGTTGTCAGGGTTAATCTTTACTGCAGTGTCAAGTACTGTTACAGCAAGGTCGTAATTGTTCCGGGAAATTTGAGTAACACCGGTTAAATAGAGTGGAACAAAGCTGCTGCTTACAGCACTGGATGCCAATGTAAAGGCCTCAATTGCATTATCCTGTTTAGAGGCCAAATTGAACGAGATGCCGCATTGGATAAAGAGATCAAAAAATGAAGACTCATCATTTCCAGATTCTTTGCAAAGTTCCAGGCCCGTTTTAAAGTTTTC
>JAAZBG010000198.1 GCA_012513915.1 Fibrobacter sp. | reverse complement strand
TTCCAGTAGTTCAGAACTGGTGAGATTTGCGGTTTGTGGTCGATCTATGTTACGGTAGTTCTATTCGTGTTAAGATAGAGCCGATCACAGGTGGTAAGTATGCACTTTTTACCATGAAATTAGCTTTATCGCATCAAATATGCACTTGTTAGTGTAAAAAGTGCATGTTTGTGTCCCGTTGTGGAAAATTTTTTAGGTGCGGAGAAGAATCCGGAGCGCCGAATAAGAGTAGGATTAAAAATACTAATTAATTATAAAAATTGAATTGCTTTAAAAGATCAAATTAGAAGGACAACTTCGGCACCAAATTAAAAGGAACGTAATGAATTCATCATACTACCAAGGCCAGATAAATAGAGTGGAAAAAGATATTGCAGATCTTCATAAAAAAATTGCTGATGAAACTAAAAAAGAAATTGATAAAAACAAACAAATAGATTCGATTAATAGATCAATAACAAAGAATACATCTCTTTCAACGATACAAAGCAAAAACAGGCAAATACAAGGCTATCAGAATGATATTCTCAGTTGTAAAAAGAGAACTGCTGATTATCAAAAAAAAATTGCTGACAAATCGGTGGAATTAGGTAGAATAAAACAGAACCTAAGAAAAGCAGAAGAAAATGAATTGAAAAAGTCTCAAAACGAACAAGTAGACTTTCAAAAAAGACTTGAAAAAAGTATAAGTGATCAAAAAGAGAAGTTAGATATTCTTATTCGACAATCATATTCAGCTGGCAATCAAAACAATATTAGTTCACAGGCATCGGAAAACGAAAAAGAGTACCACTTTTTCATATCACATGCATCTGAAGATAAAGATGAAATTGTACGTGAATTAGCTAATGCTTTAATTGATGCTGGTGTAAAAATATGGTACGATGAATTTGTACTGAAGGTCGGAGATAGTTTACGAAAAACCATAGATAATGGTCTAGTTAAATCGCAATATGGAATTGTAATTATTTCTCCATCTTTTATTAAGAAAAATTGGACAGAATATGAACTAAATGGAATGATTGCAAGAGAGATGGATGGTCATAAAGTTATTTTACCAATATGGCACAAAATTACGAAAGATGAAGTTTTAAGATACAGTCCAACTTTAACTGACAAAATGGCTTTAAATACTTCAATTCACACCATTGCAGAAATTGTTAATTCATTAAAAGAAATAGTGCATATGTGAATTAATAAACCATCGGATGTTAAACAACAAAAACAATATTACAACACAATTAAGTGAATAGTTTTGATTTCAAAAAGGTAGTTAGCACAAACAAAGGGATTACTAGTGTCAGAAAAATTGATTGAACTATTTCCTAAGCCATTGCTTACAGATCTCATTGCTGGAAGGTGGTTACCAGTTATCGGGGCTGGACTGTCAAGGAATGCAATTAACACAACTGAGAAAGAACTTCCCATGTGGGACGAACTTGGTCGGATATTCTCAGGGGAGTTACAAGACTACTCATATACAAATCCAATTGATGCGATATCTGCATATGAACATGAATATGGTCGACCTAAACTGATCGAAAAGTTAACCGAAGCACTGTTGATACATGAATGTCGACCTGGTGATGCTCACAAAGCATTCTGCAAGATACCTTTTGATCTCGTATGTACAACAAATTTTGACTTTTTGCTGGAACGACAATATGAGATAACTCCTAGAAGCTGTACCCCATTAATAGATGAGGATCAATTATCTATCGGGATTCGTAGTACAAGCGTTGCGTTGCTAAAGTTCCATGGAGATCTTAATCACCCTAAGCGAATGGTCGCAACAGAGAAAGATTATGATCGATTTTTGGACCAATTTCCTTTATTGGCTACCTTTGTTTCTAACTTATTAATCACGAGAACGGCTGTATTGATCGGATATAGCCTAGATGATCCTGATTTTAGACAATTATGGCAAGTAATAAATGACAGGCTCGGATCTTCAAGACGAGTTGCATATGTAATTTTAGTTGGTGCGAAGCCTGCAGATATTGCACGCTTTGATAGGCGGGGAGTCAAGGTAATTAATTTGCCAGGGCAAAAAAATAGGTATGGTCAAATTTTAGCGGAAGCATTTACTGAAATTGGGGAGTATTGGAGAGATAATGTAATTCCAGCTAGTCAAATTAAAGATGAACGATCATTACAGCAGTTATCTTTACCTAGAAGTGCCCAAACAAGGCTTTGTTTTTTCTCTATACCTTTGAAATTACAGTCAATTTATAGAGAAAGAATTTTTCCAATTGTAATTGAAGCTGGGTTTATTCCTATGACTGCTGATGATGTTGTTACTCCTGGCGAAAATTGGATGGCAAAAATAGAAGCAATTATAGAACGATCTAATCTTTTAGTTGTTGATGCCTCAACACAGTCTACAAAATTTGAACTGAAACTGGCACAAACAAAATTAGAGGAAAATAGGGTACTCGTAATTGTTGATAAAAGTGACCAGTTGCAATCAGAATTATTAAAAGTACAAACGGTTGTAAGAGCAGATGCTTCGGATTTCGAAAATTCCATTTTTATTGGAAAAATCCGAGACTGGTTTATGGATGCGGCAAACCGTTTTTCAAATTCATTAATTGATGAACCTTCAAGACTTCTTGCAGTTAAAGAATATCGAGCTGCTGTGATATCTGCTATTTCGATATTAGAAATATTCTTCCGTGAGAAGGTTTTAATTACCGCCGATGTAGGTAGGCGTCCTTTGCAAATGCGGCAAATGATAGAGATAGCAATGCAGAATGGGCAATTAGGAAATATTTCTAGCAAAGAAGTATTCCATTGGGTAGATATTCGTAATCAAGCCGTACATACGCAAAAACAAGTTACAAAAATTGAAGCAGAAAAGATAATTAAAGGAATATTGTCGATTCTCAAAACGAATGAGTGGCCCAAAAAATGGTGAAATGGTAACGAGTCGTCTCCACTGGTTCACTCAGTAAAGCGGCTTAAATTTAAAAACACCAAAATTACAAAGTAAAAGGGATAAATCTTACTAACAATGGATATTATAGCGAGTAAATGCAAACATCCAGCAAAAAGTATGATCGGCGCAAAAGAATAAGAGCACCTAAAAAACAACCCACAACATGTAATGTATGTAATCATTCGCAGGACATTATGGATGGGGTTTATAGCTTCATGACTACATACTTTACCAACCCGTTGTTGCAAATTGCCGCAGCCTTAGAGAACTGTCCACCCATGGACGTCTAAAGAAGATGAGTAATAGATGCTGCAAGGAACTGAAATCAATCAAAAGACGACGTTTATATTTGATCTCTTTCATACATTGACAGAAGCAGAATCAAAGTGGGAAGGGGTTCCCGGTGTGTAAATTATATTTGTCATTTAGCACTAAGAATTCATACGCCGTGTAAGGGTAAAGAGGAAAAAAACTAAAATGCTTGATAAAATCATGAGTGAAAGATTCTCACGAAAAATTGTCCACATTCTTGCGACAATGGATGACATGACAGAGGATGTGCTTTCGGAGCTGTATGTAAAGGCAGGGTTTAAACCGGATATTCAAACCTGGATTTCGTTCATATCAAAACTTGTACTATCTCTTGGAGTATTGTTTACAGCTGCAGGTATAATTTTCTTTTTTGCATACAACTGGAGTGAACTTCACAAATTTGCAAAGCTCTCAATTGTTGCTGGCGCAATTCTTGTGCCTGCCATTATTGCCTTGTTTTCCGATCTGGAAAAGTTTCATGCACAACTTTCGTTACTCGCCATTGCAGTATTCACAGGTTCCTTACTTGCAGTTTTGGGTCAGGTATATCAAACCGGGGCAAATGCGTACGACCTTGTTCGGGTCGCTGGCCCTGTCATACGCAATAAAACTGGCGGGTAAAAGAGCATGGTCAGAATTACATATGCATTGCAGTCTCAGTAGACCATGCTGTAAAGTAAAGCAATGATGGCCCAGTGTTACTTTATGGTTTAGCAAACGGGGTGGTTGGGCCACTGGTGGTCACTACGCAAACTGTGAAATGATTAGAACAATGGAGAATTATACGTTGGTAGAATTGGAAAGAACTGATTACAAAAAGACAACCGATCCGTTTTCTGATTTAGAGTACAATTTATCGATAAGTTCAGTGATTAATCTTTTGCAGCCGGGTTTAATATTTGCAGATAACTTAGACAAACCCAATTGTGCATTCGCCATTACTCCCGAGGGCATGTATTTTTCAGGAAAACCAGACATTACACAATTTGATACCACTATGAACCGGTATCTGAAAAACGACTATTTTGTAAAAGCCGTTTCTAAAGAATTGGTTGATTATGTACTGTTTTACCCATCAGAATCATTTGAAGATTCCATAACTACCATATTTAATGGATTATATCCAAGAAAGTTAAAACGGTACTACTATTGCTTAAATCCGCAGAACTATTCCTGTGATGAGGTAATCAACAATGTTCGTTTATTTGACAAAGATACATTTCAAAATAGTTCATTTGAAAATAGTAATGAAATTCAATGTCTCCTTGAAAAAAACTGGGGATCGTTAGACAATTTTTTTAATCACGGTTTTGGTTATTATTATCCGATTGCAAATAACATCGTTTCCTGGTGTATTGCGGATTGTGTCGTTGGTGATAAATGTGAAATTGGAGTTGAAACACTTGAAGATTACAGAAGGCAAGGGTTTTCAATGGCCGCGATTAAAGCAACAATCTTATTATGTAAAAATAGAAATATCAGAAATATTGGCTGGCATTGCTGGAATGACAATGTTGCATCAGTTACAATAGCAGAAAAAGCTGGTTTTAAAAGAGAACGTGAAATCACTGTTTATTCCGGTTGGTATGATGAATTACCAAATTGTTTAATCAATGGCAATCATTACTTGAAATACGATAAGAATTATTCAAAGTCAGCATTTTTTTATTCGCTTGCATTAGATAAGAATTTTGGTTGGAACTGGCATTATTTTAATGCTGCTTGCGTAAATTGGAAGCTGGGTAAAGTAGAAACAGCAAAAAAATATTATGCAAAAGCATTGGAAATGGAATGGGAAGGATTTCAAAATGAGAATAATTGCGAATATTCTGCTTATCTCTATAACGAAGATGATGTAAACGATATTGAACAAAAACTGATAAATATTGCATCACTCAGTAGCAGTATTACGTCGTGAATATACAGCAGTAATACTGCGACACGTTAGACAATATGCTGCCCGTTTCAGGAGCGAAGTTGACGGCGGCGGAGTAAGACAAAAAGAAAGGAAGCCGAATAAATGTTTCAGATTCTCTTGACACCTTCGGCAGGAAAAAGGCTTATAGCAAAATCAATTCTTATGCAAAAAGATATTAAAAGCGCAATTGATTCAAAGACGATTGTGATCATTGCAGGTTCAACGAATGGATATATTGCAGAAGAACTTCTTAAGGTAATTGGACAAGTGGATGGATTTAACAGGAAACGTTTTTTCAGGGGGGTTACACTACCACCCGCTATCAAAACAACAGAATCGGGAAGATTGCCAGATGAATCAAGTTTTCCCGGTGATGTCGTTATAGTAAATGGAATATGGGAGAAAGGGAAAACTCTATTTGATGTTGTTGACAATTTGCAAGCAGGTGACATAATAATCAAGGGAGCAAATTGCATTGATGGTAACCGGAAAAGAGCTGGAATACTTATCGGCCATCCCAAAGGTGGAACAATAACTGCAGCACTGCAGGCTGTGGTGGGAAAGAGAGCCAAATTATTATTGCCAGTAGGACTTGAGAAACGCATTACCGAAGATTTAGACACAATAGCCAATCTTTTAAATAGTCCGGATTCAACAGGTCCAAGAATGCTTACTGTGTCAGGAGAGATACTAACGGAAATTGAAGCAATTGAATTGCTTTTTGGATTAAAAGCAAAGCTTGTTGCAGCTGGTGGTGTGGGTGGTGCGGAAGGTGCTGTTTGGTTGGCAATTCAAGGTAATTCTGATAAAATGGAGGAAGTAAAGGCGATTTTGAAAGAAATATCAGGGGAAGAACAATTTCAAATCAACTGAAAATGACATCTAACGCCGAAGACAGGGTCCAATAATAGATGATGAATTAGAAAAATACGTACTGGATTTTAAAAAAAATTTTAATAGTATACTTTGAAAGCAGTCATTATTAAACCGTAAACCTTTAATGTTTATGAATGTCTTTTACCCACTATCTATAAAAGACATTTTTCTGATGCTTTAACAGAATCTTCAAGTGTTTTCTTTATACCGCATAATGTTAATCTGGTCTCGCTTTTGAAATCCACGATTGTTGTCAGATAATTCTTACACTGGTGTCAGATAATTAATACAGCTTTTTGAGATAAGAGATTACTGTTAGATCAATAGTGCCAATTATATGCTAAAATCAACAAATTAAATATTGGCATAGTTTTTGACAGTATCAATTAACAGTACTGTAAAAGTTTTAATAATTAGTGTTATTTCGTCTGGATCGTTGTATCCGGTAAAAAGGTAAACATTATATCAAACTCGTAAGCTAAAGCAATGAAAATTCTTATCATCTTGTAATGATAATCAGGTTCATGGTGTTTTAAAAATTGAAACACTTGTTTACAGAAAGGCATAGGATTTTCCTGGAGATGATCCTATATTAATTGTAGAAACTGCTGAAATGATCGATCGCAGCAAGCTTATATACTCAAATTTATCAGTCAGGTGGTACTGATTGACGGGAAACTATACGCTATAAAAGTCTCTATAGCGTATACAAATCTCTGAACAGATATAATGAAGGAGGTACAGGTGAACTATTCAAAAAGTAAATCATTTACGATGTTGTTGTCGGCAGGCATTATTGCAAATAGTATTTGTTTACCGGCGTACGGGGATATTGCGGTACCGGGCAGCGGCATAGGTCAGTCTGGAGTGGCCAAAGAGTTAAGGATGGTGTATAACCCTAATGACGGAATGTATTATTTGAGAAATACCGTTGATAATATCGAAACTTTTTTTGGTTATGGTGGTAGTAATAAGTTTAATCCGGACATTCCTGAAAGTTCATTAAATCCCAGACCTGGATTCGTAGGAACATTTAGTCACACAAGTAATTTCCTGGATTCATATTGTGACAGCGACGAAACTGACCCGAATATCCTCTATCAAAAAGCTGCAGTGGATGCACACTCTAACGTAACAAAAATAGTCAAATTTTTTAAGAATGCACCCTTTTATAGAAACAATCAGGAGGGCGTTGGTGAAGGTGAAGGAATAAAAGTATTGATTTCGACAAGCCAACCAAGGAGAGTGCCTATTTTAAAGCCTATGGGATGGGGTAGTAAAAATTACATAGGGGTACATTTTTATCACGACGAAAATGTGAGAATTCTATCAGCCGGCCTGGATGTTCTGGCTCATGAATATACTCACGGATTGCTTGAATATGAAGGATTAGTTTATTCTGGAAAAGAAACAGTTGCTCTGCACGAAGGTATTGCAGATGTATTCGGGATATTGGCAAGGTACTATATTGCCAATGAATATTCCTTTAACCAGGATGGTTCCGATGATGCTCTATGCGGATTAATCGGCAAAGATATTTTTTATAACGGGTACTTAAGAGATGCTTTTAATCCGGAATGTACTACATACGATATCTATAAGACTAAGGACGACAACAGTGGGCTCTATGGATGTGGGCTTATAAGCAGAGCTGCAGGCCTTATGGCAAATGGTGGTCCGAATATACCTGCAATCGGTTATGGAAAAATTGCGCGCATTTTTTACGATGCAATCAATGATGGTTATCTCACTGAAAATACATCATTGCAAGAATTTGCAAATTATGCCCTTCTATCTTCCAGTCTATTATATGGCGATGGCAGCCAGGAGTATCTGAGTACAAAAGCGGCGTTTACTGCTGTGGGTTTGTTAAGGATGTCTCCTAAAGATTTTAATTTGTATGCTAACAATAATTCTATTACTCTCACATGGAACGAATCCCCGGATTCCACTGTTGGTATATTTAGAAAAGCTTCAGGGACAAAAGTCAAGCCGTTATTGATTCAACGTGTAATTGGTACCAATCGATGTACACTTGATGCATTCGATGGTATCAGTGACTACTATGTTGCTTTTCTGAATGATGCAAGTGTTTTAAATCCCGCATATAGCGATGCAAAAAGATATGAAAAGATCACAAATAGTACTCCAACAAACTTAAGAATGATAAGTAAAAACGGGTTGAATGTTCAGTTCGAATGGAGTGGTACAGGAGATATATTCGCAATATACAGAAAGATAAGTGGCACCAGTAATGAATTTGAGATGCTTGGGAGAACAACAAGCAGGCAAATAAATGTAAATACAATTAATGGAAAATGTGATTTCAGTGTGGCTGCAGTCAGCTTCGATGGAACCAGGCTTTCGGCTTTCAGTCCTGTAGTTACTGTTGAAGAATATTTAAGTGCCCCTACATACTTTACAGCGACAAGTGAAACATCCTCGGACATTACATTCACCTGGAACAGTGTATCTGATGCAAATCGATATGCTCTATACAGAACAAGTGACGGAACCTACGATCCACCTGTTAAGGTTGTGGAAACAAAAAATACTACTTGTAAAGTTCCCAAAGTACCCGGTAGATATCATTATCAGGTAGCAGTTGTTGATCTTGAAGGGAACAGATTATCATCTTTTAGCAGCGTGGTATCTGACTAAATATGATGTGCACTAAAGTTTTATAGCAGCGCAAACAAAGTAGTAATTGCTGGGGCGCTGCGATAGAAGAGGGCCTGCTTCTTTAACATGTTTTAACAAACATTTTTGAGAAGGATAGTAAAAGGGTGTTGCAGAACCGGATCCGGTTCTGTAACACCCTTTCTAATTCGGATCTATCCGGAATTGCATTATTAAAAAACAGGTGGAAATAAGACCTATACGTAATAGATTTTAAAAAACATTTTAATGGTATACTTTGAAAACAGTGATACAAACTGGATACCTAAACGGTATCCAGTTTGTATTTTGATCTTATAATAAGAATATTAATCACTTCAGCTGCATCACCGTCGTCCTGTTGTCAACCTGCCCATCAGCATAAACAACATAGAGATTGTTAGCGTCAGAAGCCATAGATATATATTGTGATGCCCCATCTGAAACGTACCCGGTAGTAACCCAATTTTCTCCATCTAACATTTTGACAATTGCCCGATTCTGTTCTGACGACATATTATAGGCAATGAACAAGTGATTTCGAAATGAGTGGAGCGAGATATATGTGCTGGTGCCATCATAAGGAGATGCAATATCTTTCCACTGATTGTTTATGAAACACTTGACAGAAAGTTTCATGTTGTCATTACTTATAGCTGCAATGCATGGAATATCATTATTCATACAAAATGAATATTTATATACATTATCCTGCACGTACCCGGCTCCGACAGTAACCCACTGATCATTATTTAACATTTTAAGAAAAAGATTTTTTGGATTTTCAGGTAAGTGTAAATATGCCACATACGGATTATTATTTGAAAATTGAAGCGTTACAGACGATGCGTGCCCATTTGTAAAAGAATTCTCAGAGACCTTTTCCCAATTCCCTAAATGACGTCTAATGAGATATCCTGTGCTATCGTCAGTACTGGCGCATGAAATATATGGTTCGTTGTCGTTTATTTGCAAATGCAATGCATTTGAATCAAGAATATCTACTGAATGTGGTGCATCATATAGGCTTTCATCTTTTTCCCAGATATCACCTTTAAATGTCGTAAATAATGCCTGGTCATTTATACTGTTAACATCACAATATGCTATAACCGGATATGATTTGATTGAATTGATTGAGAATGATCTAACAAACTGTCCAATCGTATCTCCGGCGGCAACCCATTTATTCCCTGTAAACATCATGCAGCGGAGATACAAATCCAGTTTATGATCTGTTCTATATGCTACAAATGGCGTGCCATTACAAACCGTCATACATTGAAAATCTGCTATATCAGTGAATCCCTTATTGCCAAGCGCCACCCATTTACCAAATGATACATTCATTGTATCAGACACGATGTTATTATCATCGTCGGTACAGGTTACTATATACGGCTTTTTCACTCCCGGTAACGATTCAGGCTGAGTAACAAGAAAATCTGATGTCGCCCCGGCAATCACAGAATCTCCGGTTTTCCAGACATATGAGACAATCTTACCGAACTTCTGAGAAACGTTACTTTTGATAGTAAGTGAGGTGTTCAGATCTATTAACGTGTCCGGAGGCAGTGAAACAACCGGTGCGTCTTTAATAACAGTTACATGTGCAATTCCGATC
>JAAZBG010000197.1 GCA_012513915.1 Fibrobacter sp. | reverse complement strand
CACACTATATGCGTTGTTACAGAAAATATTTGTTTGTATGGTTGGACTGGACGAACTCAAAAGTGTTCTGGAGATTGAAAAGATTAAGGATGGCATGAAGCTTCGAAAAGCCGGTGGATCCGGTACTAAGAAATACACAAGCACCGAGATGAAGTTTTTCTCAATGTCTGCAAGTATTAAGGAAAAATCGTTGACTATTGATGCGCTGGCACTTGATGGTAAAGTGGGAAAACCGATCCCATTTCCAGCACCATTATCTTTTCTTGGTGCAGCAGTGTCGGGTCAGGGTAATTTAAAACTGACCGGTACAATAAACGGCGCAAACGCAATTGAAACGGGTGTACCTTCTTTTGGGTTAGGTCTGTCACTTGCTGGTTCCGGCGGAGTTCATTTTGATGTCGGGTTATTCTGGACCCTGGCAAAAGAGCTTGGAAGTGCATTTACTGGTAAGGATCTGCTTGGATATACAAGAAAAAGTACCGTTGGTAAAAATAAAAATAAATGGAAAGCCCAGTATGGACCGGAAGAAGACGATTATGCCTTTATGCCAATCGTTGAAGAAATACTTGATTATTTCAATGCAAAAATAGGTATTGCCATCGATCTTCTTATCAACGGTACTTTAACCGCAGTTGCAGATTTCTCAAAATTTAAAGAGGGAATGAAAAAGGTATTTGCACTTGGCGAAAAACCGTTTAATTGTGATATTGCACTTGAAGTTCCACTGAAAATGCAGATTTCCAAATTAGAATGGACGCTTGGTCATCTAAAACTGCCTTTACTTCATGCGAGCAAAAACGCAGCGATGCTTTTCCCGAAAGGTATGACCATCGAAGGTGATTTTTTCAAGGGTGTTGAATACCACCCTTTTAAACCAATACCGTTGAAAAAAAATAAAGATACCAGAATAATAAAATTAGAATCAGGTAATTTTACAAGTAGTTATATTGGATCTCCTATCGTTCTTACCGTTACTGGTGAATACATTGTTGATGAAGTAAATCCACCAAAACTTGATAGCGAGGTAAATGGTTTTACGGTCTTTTTTAACTATGAATACAAAAAACTAAATCAGGGTATGGCGCCAACATCGATTGAACTGAACAGCGTAACAAAGTTGGGTTATGTGTCAAGTAAATCTGCAATACTTAAGATTGAAGCAACATTACCCTTTTCTCAATCAAAATTGACAACTGATGCAGCATTCATCACATTTGCTGAAACTTTACAAAAGTCTGATTTAAAAGGTACTGTAGAAGTAAAGTGGAATGGAGGGGATCAGGACCCATTATGCATGAAATCATCTACATTTTTAACCATGAAAAAACCGGTTATTAAAAATGCCAGATGGATTGCTGCGCCAAAATCTGTTGCTGATCTCGGGCGGAAGATTACTCGTGCAAATCCTTATGAAACAGTAGCGCTGCGGTTTGGGATTGACTATCTGAATACAAACGGACAGTGTTTGCCGGTTAAGTTTTTTGAAATCAATAATGCTAAAAAATTTGATGTGCAGGAAATCTCTGTTGTTAAGGGGAAAGGCTTTCATGCACGGGCGTATCCTCAAAAAAACGGGGAGTTTCTTGCAATTGTTCCATTAAGTGCATTAAATACGTATAAGCGTGTTGATGAAAAGAATGATGAATACTGGGAGTTCGCATTCAGGGTTTACACCGATCTTCCATGTCAGTATCCATTGGCATTTGAGGGAAATGCTGCTGTACATAAGAATTACTCAGAAACGTTACTGGTTAGAAAGTCAACGACACTTTCTTTATAAAATTATCTGGTAAATGAAAGGATAGCAGATACAAGTAGTGAAGTAGGAAAACGTATGCAAGCCCCGAATTTACAACAGGGGCTTAATTAGAACAAAACAACTAAACTGATATTCTTACTAATATGTATATTATTCAGTACAGTTGATTATATGACTTTTCAATTCAAGATGACCCGGTTTGTATTTTATTCCTAAAGGGATGAGATAATATTGGTGTGCACAGGAAAAAATTGTTGTAGGTGTACACCACCTGAAACTTTTGATGGAATCAGGAAAGTAAATGGTTTCAGCCCATCCGCCCTGACCATTCTTTACCAGTGTATCTTCTCCATTACAAGACGATAAACCTCCAACAAGTATGCCCGAAATAAAGCGGGATGGACTATACTGAATAGTATTTCTGAATAGACTTTCATTTGAAAGATCGGGAGTGCGTTTGTTAAACGAAATCCATGGAAACGCATTTTTAGATTTGGTATAATCAAGCAGTAATTGAATGTGTGTAGAACCATCCCATATATCTGTGCAAGGATCAGATAATTTGCGTAAGCTGTCAAGTCTGACCTTGTAATGAATATCATTCTGGTAAACAGATGTAGAAAAATTGACAGATTGTAGTGTAAGATCACGAAAAAAATATGTTCTACCATAGGAAAATGCATATATGGTATCAATTTGTAACGTAATCACTTTTCCGACAAGTTCATGTTTTTTTGCATTCAGTTCGTCAATGGTAATAACTTTACTCATATCAACTTTGCCGATTGTTTTCCAGCAGCCCGGGAGAAGTATGGTGCAGCATAGTAGTGTTAGAAGTAGTTGCAGATTTTTTTTCATAGTGTTTTCCTGTTCAATCGTAAAAAATAATTTCAATATAATGTTCTATTATAGGGTTCTTCTGGGAAATTTGTGGGTCGATTGTTACCCTCTTTTCAACCTGTACAACCTATTTCATTAATAGAAAACTGCCAAAAAATTCATATGTCAACAGGTATTGTACATAAATAATAAAAATCTGATTTTTCCTGATCCCATCGGGATCAAATATTTATAGAATGCATGGTAAAAAAAACAATCCGAGTCCCATAGGGACGCTATATTTATTGTGTATTACACAGGATAGATCTGTGTGAATGTAGTTGCCATGCAATTTAAGAGCCTATTTATATATTGTCCCGGGACAAGGGTTTTTATTTATTATACATTTTCTATAAATATACTGTCCCTCTGGGACAAAAAAGAATAATTTAAATTATAACCATTAAAGAATCACAATACAAAGTTATTTGAACTTGTTTTCCTACCCACAAATTCTCTTGACGAGTCTATTATGGATATGTTTATAGAATCGAAAATGTCAATTGAATCTCAATCCACCAGACAGCTTACAACTCGTCCCCGTTCAGCAAAATTCATTAGTGATCCCTCTTTAAAGCCTCGCCATACAAGGATCATTCCCCCACTCTCCTTGTCAATAAACACCGTCTGAAGCTGCGGCGGCAAGGGAATCTTTTCATCACCAATACACAACGACATGCCAGGTATATCACCAGGGAGTTTAAACTCAAACACCGGATATTCGGGGTCCAGCCCATAAAGTTTTACCGGTTCATTCCCGTTTAGTAAAAAGTCACCCATTCCCTCTGATGCACCCTGATAAAAACGGAAATCCATTTTTGGCGTATTCGTGTTTAGGTCCGGGGCTTTTTCCGTTGTTCCGCTGAGCATTTCGGGAATAATTCCGGCGTACGTATAACGCGGGAAGAAAAACTGGCGTGTCCAGCCATAGGATGCCGGTACGGGGAGATTTTTCCATTCTTCGTATTTTGTGATCAAAAGATGTTCTGGTTGAAGTTGTGAGTCGATATCTTCACAGTTGGGAACCTGAATCTGATCTGCATCTTCAAGCGTTCCCTTGAAATGAAACCCTTTGCCAAGCGGATTGGGCGGGTAAGGTACAATACTGCCATCACGCATAACAGCTCTTCCGCCAAATGCATTTGAGTAGGAAAGATCAATCGACGTAAACGGTTCCGGGTCGGTAAATGTAAGCCCTTTCATGAACCTGTTCTCGATTTTCCGGTTGCCAAACGCAAGTATTTTTTTTACCAGTGGCCCGATACTCACCGCAGTTTCCAGCATGCGGACTGGTTTACCATTTGGAGCATGGGCTTTACATAGTACGACAACGTCCGTTTTGGGTTTATAGGCAACAGCATCGCTTTCGTACAGCATCTCGCAATTCATCGGATTTTGCGGGTCCGATGGAATATCGCTGCTTTGAACCGGAACCTGGTCATCAGCAATAATTACTCTATTTTGTGACAAGAGATAGGTACGTTTTGCGATAACAGAAATGATCGGTTTACCATCAGGCGAATATCCGGGAACAATTGAAGACTGCCATTCCATAAAATTCCTATAATTTAACAGTTAAACAATTTGTAGAACAAATAATATACTTTTCGGAGTGAATCAGGGCCAATGCTATTGCCATTGATTATGGCTGTTGATTGTAATGTTTGATACTATGGTGTTTGAAAAATTGCACGGATTGATGTTTCGCGTTTTATAAATGAGACACGCTACCGCGAGTTTCTTCAGGCGTTTTTCCTGCCCATCTCAACATCAACTACATCTCAACCTTAATTCATTGATTTATCAGTACGATTTTGTAGTTTGACTTTCAAATTGCACTAATCTATACTACAATATGAATTATATACATTAAACGATCAATGATGAAGCTCCCGAACGTGTAATGCAATTCCCGGTTACAACGATCTGCGGGCTACGTCAATTTTGGAGTGTAAACCTATGAAAGATAAAGTAATCCGTTCAATTCGTAAAATAATTACCGGTCAAAACGCTGTTGATGGTGCCGGGGTAAAGCTTGTTCGCGAAATCGGTTATCATGATACAAAAGAATTTGATCCGTTTCTTATGCTTGATGCATTCGATTCAACAAATCCGTCCGATTATGTAAAAGGATTTCCCTGGCATCCACATCGGGGGATAGAAACAATAACCTATCTTATTGATGGCACTTTTGAGCATGGTGACAGTATGGGAAACAGTGGTGTTATCGGTCCAGGTGATTGTCAGTGGATGACTGCAGGCTCAGGTATCATTCATCAGGAGATGCCCAAAGCATCAAAAAGAATGCTTGGCGCGCAACTCTGGCTCAATCTTCCTGCAAAAGATAAAATGGCAATACCAGCCTATCGGCCAATTGTAAAGGATGATATTCCGGTTGTTGATATTGACAGAGGCAAAGTACATATAATCTGCGGGTCATGGAATGGTGTAAACGGTGCGATTGATGGCGACTATGTCAAGGCGCTATATCTGGATATTGAACTTGACAGTAATGCAATATTCGAATTTGAAACAGATCCCGGCCATACATTGTTTGTGTATATCATTGAGGGTGACGCTGTGTTTGGTGATTCTGAAAGTGTTGCAGAGAAACATGTCGTACTTTTCAATCACGGCTCCATGTTTAAGGCGGTGACATCATCAAACTCTGTACGTTTTCTTCTTATGTCAGGAAAGCCGCTTCAGGAGCCGATCGCATGGGGGGGGCCTATTGTTATGAATACACAGGAAGAGCTGAATCTGGCGTTTCGTGAACTTGATGAGAATACCTTTATTAAATAAGGTTTCACCGGAATTCATCCTGGCGCACAGGCTGTCTAACCTGATACCATTTAAGAGAATAAGCGTATTACATGAGCAGGAACATTTTCTATCTGGCCCCTTTACGCGGTGTCACCGATTACATTTTCAGGAACGCGTTTGAAACCCATTTCGGGCGCTTTGATTATCTTCTGACACCGTTTATACCAACGGTCAAAGGTATCGTCGTTAATCCATCACATATAAAAGATATTGCCCTTGAACACAACAATCCGTTGCGTGTTATTCCGCAGATAATCGGCAACAACGCAGATGATATTATCATGCTTGCACGTCACCTTTACAGTATGGGATACGCTTCTGTAAACCTCAACATGGGATGTCCTCATCCGCAGATCACCAGGAAAAAGCGGGGATCGGGAATGCTTCCCTACCCTGATTTCATTGATGCAATACTTTCAAGAATATATTCATCAATAAAGCAACCTTTTTCTGTAAAGGTCCGGCTTGGCCTGGAATCGGTTGATGAGTTTAGTCTGGTGATTCCAGTACTTAACAAGTATCCGATTCATGAAATCACGATACACCCCAGAACAGGTGCACAGATGTATGATGGCACCGTGGACCTTGATGCATTTGAAAAGTACTACCGCTGTTTGAAGCATACAATTTGTTACAATGGTGATTTATGGTCAAAGCAGGATTTTGATACCTGTCGTCGCCGTTTTGACACTGTCAATCGATGGATGCTTGGTCGCGGGGTGACACAGGATCCGTTCATGCTTGAGGAACTACGCAGCGGAGTTTTAGTCAAACGGGATCTCGCAACCGTGAGGTCTTTCCATGATGAAATATTCAACCGGAGTCGTGAACGTTTATGTGGACCAGCACACCTTCTCGGTAAAATGAAAGAACTCTGGGCCTACATCGCGAATCTCTTTGATGATCCTCACAAGGTACTCAAATCAGTGCAAAAGCAGTCGTCTATTGATGGGTATAGTGGCGTAGTGGATAGAATTTTTGGTTGATCGTGGAATGAAAAGAATGCCTCACCCCCCCGGTCCCCTCTCCATTATCATGTAGAGGGGGTGTGAATATGGATTTTGATCCTTAATGTCAATAATTACGACCAGCCTCCTCGACTTCGCTCGGAGACCGGTCGTATAAACGTATCGCACCTGTAGACTCGAACGCATCACTACTTAAATGATCCCAAACTGGATTTCAAACTCATTGTCTTTTGACCTGTTTGAGATCCATTTTGTATAGACTTCCCTACTCTCACCAGTAAATTTTTTTCCTGATTCCCTGATACTTTGAACAAGAGGGTCGTACCCCAGTCCACCAAGCATTTTCGCGGACATATTACCCTTATATTCGATATATGCACAGCAAAAAGGTGCTAATGTCATTATTTTTAATGCCCCTTTATATCCGGTACAGTTCTTGATTGGAAGACAAAAATCAACTTTACATTTTGTCGCAATATTTCCATCCCGGCCAAACGATATGAAGATCCAGGGACCGTTTTTTTGAAGATTGTATTTTTCAACTTCGGCATCAATCAGAGGTGATATAAGCTTACTCCATTTTCCAATTTCCGGAACTGTTAACTTCTCGGTTGCACATATGACAGCAACACTATCAACAGTTTTTGTTTTCATTACATTTTTCCTTGTAACAGGAAGTGGTTTGAAATGTCTTTTTATAGATCACTAATGCAATCATAATAAAAGTAGATTACATCTAATACTATGTCAAGTGCCGTTCTCACTGTCTTTTTACTAATTGACTCACCAGTGTATTTATGGTAAACTCAACAATATGTAATGCAACAATTAATTGTTCTTATAAAACATTGAAATTAGATTTGTTACAAAAAAAGTAATTTCTGACTGTTATGAGGCAGTATGAATATTTTGCAACGTTTATCAGAAATTCATGAGTTACCTACTCTACCCGAAATCGCATTTCGGATAAGTGCCCTTATCAACTCTAACGAAGCAGATGTATCAATGCTTTCCCGGATTATCGAACAGGATCCGGCACTGACAGCAAAAATTCTTAAGGTTGCAAACTCATCATTCTATGCAGCTCCAGCAAATAAAATCTCATCAATCAGACTTGCTGTTACACGAATCGGCTTTAATGAAGTTGGTCATATTGCACTGGCAGTGTGTTTCGTCAGGAATTTCACAAAAAAATCCAACATCCTTGATTATAAATTATTTTGGAAACACTCCCTTACAGCAGCATTTCTTACAAAAATGTGCGCAAAATCCTGCGGTATAGAACTCACATCAAAGGATCATCACAACTTCTTTCTGATAGGTTTGTTACATGATATAGGAATATTGATTTATGATCAGTTTTTCCATGATACGTTTGAAGAAATCATGAACTATGCATTAAAAAAAGAGATCTCGTACCAGGAAGCCGAACGCGAGATTGTTCCTCTGGAAACTCATGCAGTTGTTGGGAGTGCATTGCTTGAATTATGGAAACTTGATCTATCTGTCACAAGCAGTATCAGGCATCACCATACACCGGAAAAGTCACCGGAGCAATTCAGCGCAGCATCAACGGCCGCATATTTAAGTGAGTACATTTTGTGTAATTCGCACCTCGGATCATTTGAGGGCTTGATTACAAATGGTAAAAAAGATATCCTTGATACATTACAGATGACACCTGATATGATGGCCGGCTTTCTGCGGCTTGTCGAATATGAGGTAGAAAAATCTGAACTTGTTTTGGCACTGGAATCCACAGGCCCTGTGTTTCAGTTAAGGGGCGTTTAAACGTAAGGCGGTAAAAAAATGGATGTTTCATACATCAACCCGTTTATTTCAGCGACGATTGAATGTTTTAAAAAGATGATCTTTACAGACGTGACACCCATGAGTCCATCACTGAAAAATGAACCATTCCCTACATACGACATTTCGGGAGTTATCGGGTTGAGCGGTGAGGCGCAGGGGTCGATTTCACTCAGTTTTCCTCAGGATGTTGCAATACGGGTTATTTCCTCGATGTTAAGCGCACAGATCACTGAAAAATCACCGGAATTAATTGACGGTATCGGAGAAATTGCAAATATTGTTGCCGGTAATGCAAAGCGTGGATTGTCAAAATTTAATTTGTCAATTTCGCTGCCGAATGTAATTTTGGGACGAAACCACGTAATTGGAGGCCAGTCAGGTGTTCCAACGATCATTGTACCATTTAATTCAAATTTAGGTTTTTTTTCAATGGAAGTTGCACTGAAAACAAGATAACAGGAGATATACAGATGAGAGTATTGTTAGTTGACGATTCAGTTACGATGAGACGTATTCAAAAAACACAGATTAACTCACTTGGTATAACTGATGTTATTGAAGCCGGTGATGGTGAAGAGGCATACAGAAAACTTAATGAGAATATGCCAATTGATCTTATCCTGCTTGATTGGAATATGCCCGTTATGGATGGCATTACGCTGCTTAGAAAAGTACGCACAGAAAATAAATTTCAGGCTGTCAAGATTATCATGTGTACATCGGAATCCGAGAAATCAAAAGTTGTCGATGCTCTTAAGTCAGGAGCCAATAACTATCTTGTGAAACCATTTACACCTGAAGCATTAAAAGAGAAACTCGGTATCTGATTTTAAGAAAATCGGGTAAAATCCCATGCTGACACTGATGGTTGCCAGATTCAATTGCATACGAATATCATGTTCAGGTAACAGTTCTTCTACAACACTAATTCGTAGTTATCAGGTGTTTCCATTATAAGATTTTTATGTGTAACTACGTTATAACCTTCCAGAGATCATTATCATGAAGATATCTCCCGTTTGTACAGATTAACCCCATTGTATCACGTTGATGCGAAAACAAATAAATTGCATTCATTCTATCGAAAGTTTGAAAATTGCTTTTAGCACTTCCGAATCATTATCACATCCTAATGGTGCATGTGCGTCGGTTGGAAAAAAAATCGCGAATGTTCCTGATGGAACAGCGAAATGATACTGCGGTGTATCAGTAAAAAATTGTATATCTTTTTGCTCATCAAAAGACCCATTAACATGAAGGTGTTCATTGAACGGACTCCAGCCGATCACGTCGGTTCCTTGTAAAACGCATTGAATATCAATATAACGCCGGTGTACTTCAAGTTTTGATTTGTTACCCTTGCCGCTATTCATCCCGAGTGAGAGATATACATTGTCACCAGCAAGCTCATAACGTCCATGAGGTGCAATGAGAAGGTCGTGTGATGCAAGATACCTGCAGACTGTATCGATACCTTTATGGAGTGGTTCGTACAACCTTAGCCGTTCAATCTGGTCGAATATCATCTCTTATCTCCGTTTTTTCAAGATTATCAGACTAAAGTTTATCTTCAACTTCTTTCAGTTTGGCCATCACAATTTCCTTACTGACAGGTTTTAAAATGTACCCCTGAATGCCGGCTTTTAGTGCTTTGAGTATCGCAGCTCTGTCATGTATCGATGTAATCATGATTACCGGAATTTTTTTTGTTGATGGTGTCGTTTTCAGGTGCATCACAAAGTCAAGTCCTGACATTTTTGGAAGATTCCAGTCTGTCAGGATGACATCAAATTTATTGTTAAACGCCAGTGGAATCGCCTCTTCTGCATTATCCACCGCAACAAAATCTGTATACCCTATCTCACGAAGCATTTTAACCATCAACATTCTCATCGTACTGGAGTCATCAATCAGTAATATTTTCATGTGTTAAATCCATCTTTGTTTTCTTGTTTTATGAATTAAACAATGTGTGTAGTGACAGGTCGCGCCCTGTCACTACACACATTGTACTGCATTTTCAAGCATTGCGATTTTCTCAACTACCTGCCTGAAAACCTCTGTGACATTTTTTATTTCCGATTCTTTATTCCTCATTCTCCATAATGTTTTGAATCTGTTTGTCAATTCAACCGCATCTTTTATCAACGCAGATGCATCAGGGATAGTATTATATGGTTGATTATATTCACGACATTTCTTATAAAAGAGCAGTTCAAGTGTCCACCTGACAGCATCACAGGACCACACCATCTCCTGATATGAAACCGACACAGTATCATTTGTACATTGTGTATATCTGCCGATATCACGACGAATTGCATGTGCCTGTTGTATGTTGTCAAGCAATATATTGAAATCAAGTTCCTTAACCTTTTCTTCCTTGTTCCACAGACACTGAAGCCCGTTAACCCATCCGTAAATATTACCAAAGTGGTAAAAATTGCAAAGACTCCCAAGTTCACGGATTCTTGACATTATCGTACCTGTGAAATCGTTCCACTCCAGCGATGACACAGCGGCATCATATTTGACATCAGATTCATACGATGTACAGTTCCACGACAAAGATGCCCCTAAAATTAAACCATGAAATGAATTTGAAAGAAAATTGACATGACCACAATCACCCCAGTCGGTATTTAATATTCCGAGCGCATTGTGTTTCCTTGCAAATGCCACCATTTTGCGAATATTATGTGTTGCCGCCGTAATATCATTTGCAAACCTGCTCCATCCACTGACACCGGGACAGACATACAACGGTACACCTGCTTTGGCAAAGGTTGCTGTTGTATCCTCAGTAACATCCGCTGAATATCCCCAATTAAGATAGATGGTATCTTTTGGAATTTCCTGTATCAGTTCCGGGTGGTGTACAACGATATCACCCCAGAACATTGCTGTTTTCCCATGTGATTGGACATGTGCAATTATTTTATTCAGAAAATCAATATACAGTCTGCCGTTGCCATACTCTGATGCATACGCTGCGTTTTTCCCTTTACCAAGATCAAATGTTTCATCACAGCAGATATTGAAATACTTCGACGAAAACAGCGGCAGATACTCATCAATCATTGATGTGATCAGCGGTAAACTCCCGTTATCAAGAGGATTGATCGTGTAGTGTGCCATTCTGTCCCAAAGATCATACTTTTTCTCCGATCCCCGCACATCCAGTTCATTAAGATGTTCAAGACGCTTTACACGTAACAATTCATAAAGATGCCCGAATGTTGCCATTGAGGGAACAAGGTCAACATATCGTTTTTTACAGTAGGCATCAAGCTCAAGAATTTCATTCGAAGTGATCGGATCCTTCTCTATCCAGAGCTCGGGAACGCTTCTGAAAGCAAACGAATGTTCGACATACAACTGAAGCTGATTAATCTTATAGTGCGCACACTTATCAACAAGCAGTTTCAGGGTGTCAAGCGTTGGAACCTTACCACGGGTGATATCGTGATAAAATCCGCGATGTGCGAAATCAGGCTGATCCTCTATTTCAAAAAAGGGTATCTCGTTTTTATACTGATGCACAATCTGCAGAAGTGTCTGGGCTGCGTAGAATGATGCCCGTGATGAATCACCATTAATAAGAATACACTCTGGTGAACAGGTGATCGAATACCGTTCACTAACGCTGTGCTTACCGGAATCAATCCTTATCACCCTTCCTGATGTGCTTTTTGATTGAGTCAGTTCAACCTGACACAAGAGCTGTGTACTGATTTTTTGAGACAATAACCGGGCAGTCTCCCGGTCTTCACTGCTGTCAGACATAACCTGAATTCCAACACCCGAATCAATTTTGAAATACCCGTCATAAAGATCAATTTTCTTAACCATCGGCAAAAGCTGCATAATAAGACCTTTCTATCCAAAATACGATCATCCGAATGCCAGCAGATCAGTCTTTTAATAAAGGAGCTGTTCATCAACGCATTATTTGTAAATGAATACAACAAAGAACTATACTACCATCTTCTCTTTGAATTTTATCTTGATGCCCATCTTTCTACAATATCAATTATTGCATTAATCGAGAATGGCTTGGATATAAAATCATTCATACCTGCATTCCGGCACTCTTCACGGTCAGAATTCATTGCACTGGCGGTTATTGCAATAATAGGAATAGATGAATTCAGCGATGTTGGTGCAGGGTTTCTGATTATTCTGGTTGCCTGGATTCCATCCATCTCAGGCATATGAATATCCATAAAAACAAGATCGTATTTTTTCTTTTCAAGTACTTCGATCGCTTCGATTCCATTTGAGACAATATCAACCGTAATGCCGATTTTTTCAAAAATTTTTTTTGATACATATTGATTAATTAAATTGTCTTCTACCAGAAGAATCGTGATCGATCCATTATATTTCGGGATTTCAAACTGATTGTTTAATTGTTTTGCACTATGCACTGATGATAGACTTTGCGTAGTTGTTTTCTTGAATATGAGATTAAAACTGAATGTAGATCCAACACCTTCAGAACTTGCAACATCAATTGACCCGTTCATCAAAGTGATAAGACGCTTCGATATTGCCAGTCCCAGGCCCGTTCCACCGAATTTTCTAGTATTTGAAGGATCAAGTTGTTGAAAATTATTAAAAAGCATACTTATCTTTTCCTTCGAAATCCCGACACCTGTATCCCGAATTTCAAAATGAAAAATACAATCGTCTGAATATTCTTTCTGCAGAGAAACCGATACTGTCACCGAACCACTTGATGTAAACTTAATTGCATTTCCAATCAGGTTAAACAGTATCTGGCGAAGTCGCACCGGATCACCTTTGACTATCGTTTTGTCCAACCGACTATTATTGACAGTTAAGGAAAGTCCCTTTTCTTTTGCCTTTGGATTAAACATTGCCACTACATCATTTACAGATGCAGAAATATCAAAATCTACTTCCTCAAGATCAAGCTTATTCGCTTCTATTTTAGAGAAATCAAGAATATCATTAACAATAGTCAAAAGATCCTGGCTGCTTTTCTGTATGATATCAAGGCCTAATCGTTGTTCTTCTGTCAGAATCGAATCAAGCAACAAATCAGCCATTCCGATAATTCCATTCAATGGCGTCCTGATCTCATGGCTCATGTTGGCAAGGAATTGACTTTTTGCAATGTCTGCAGACTGAGCCTTTATAGCCATCTCTTTAGCATTTGTGATTGCCTGTTGAAGCTGCTCATTGGTATTCTTTAAAGTTTCTGCTGCAATTTTACGTTCTGTAATATCATGGAAAATGTAAAGCCTTCCATAGTTTTCACCATCAGTGCTAAGCACAGGTGCAGAATATCGTTCAAGAATAGTCCCGTTGATAAGTTCAAGCTCATCCATGGTGGTCTCATACGGATGGACCTTTTGATACTCAATCTCCTGAAGAAATTTTTCAGGGTTTTTAGTCATATGCATTACATATTGCAATTGTTTCATACTGTCAGGATCGTCGAGAATATATTGTGGAATTTGCCACAATTCTATAGCGCGTCTGTTCTGAATTATTCTCTGACCAAATTGGTTAATAACAGTAATGCCATCATTTGATGAGTTAAAAAGTGCTTCAAGAACCGCATTCTTCTGACGAAGAATCTCTAATGTTAATTTATCGTCTGCATCAGCATTTGACGAAAAGTTAGTTATCTTTTTTTTATCAAGCGGCATAAGGTTATCCATGTATGTGATGAAAAATCAGTCCCTATGATCCAGTAAAATAACTATTATTTATAGCAAGTCCAACTGATTAATCGGTATCTGCCAGTTCTTTTCCATATGTTGTTATGAATTGTGGTAACCAATTGTCAATCGACGGGCTATGCTGCCAAAAATAGTGCAAAAAAAATTATTCCCCTGATAGACGATTGTTAACGTGTGCATTTTCTCACAAGTGCATTAAGCACATGAGATGATCTCTGAAATATCAATGTTGTTCCGACACGATTCTTAGCGGATATGTTGGTTTATCTTATTACACCAATTTCATGCTGTACTTTTTTTAGTGGAATTTTCTATGTATATTCGATATGATTTCGACAACAAGAGAAAAATGAAAGGATACCTATGAAAAAAGTCTGTTATATAATGATTAGCGCGCTGGTTACGTTTTTATCAGGAATTTCAGAAGCAGAAACCCCGATGCATCAGGTTGTGACAGATACAATAAGGGATCCGTCTTCTCAGCGGGATCGGCTGTATATCATCCGGCCCGACACCGGACAAGAATATCCGTGTGTACTTTTCTGTCCTCGTTTTGGTAGTGACAATCCAGCAGATTACCGTGGACTGATTGAACATATTATCAGTAAAGATGTCCTTGTTGTATATCCTGTTTATGAAGCCAATGCATTCACCCGTCGAAGTATAGAAGTGGGGCCACGGACTGATGCAATCTTTTCACTCGTTGCGCGTGCAACTAAAAACCTTATCGACACAACAAGGATTGGATTTATTGGACATAGTTATGGTGCAGGAATTATTCCTGCAATTGCCACTCGTCTTATGGATCACACAGGTTGGGGAAGCAATGGATCGTTTATCTATCTGATGTCCCCGTGGTACTATCCGGGTACATCATTACGAACACTTGAAAACTTTCCTAAATCATCAAATGTTATTGTGCAGGTATTTTACGACGACAATATAAACGATCCCCGCATAGGTTCTTATTTCTTTCAAATGCTCAAACTACCACTCAATCAAAAAGAGTTTCTTGTTGTTCCATCACCACCAAATGCAATTCGATATAAAAGCGATTTCCAGGTTCCCCTCAGCGCTGATGCATTTGGAGGCAGTGACGATATCCTCGATACTGCCGCAATTTACAAAGTGATTGATTCTGTATTTGCAGGAGTTTTCGACAGAAAAAAGTCAGCGCACACATTTGCATTCGGAACCGGCTCAACCAGGAAAATTCCTTTAGGAAATCAGGGTGATACATCATTTGTGATGATCGCAACAGATAATCCCAGACCATACCTTTCATCCAGACCATACATTAATTCCTGGATAAGCCCGCGCAACCCATTCGTTGATGTCACAAAGTTTCGAAAAGCACGTCGAATGTATGTTAATTTCAAACGTCAAAAAGTATCCAATCTGCTGGCGTATTCAATTGACAAAACAAAGCAGGAACCATCATCTGAAGAGGGTGATCCGGATATCCTTGACAATCCAATTGACAGTGGTTTCGGAGCGGATGGTTCCTACTCTGTAAAAGCTGATTCAATCATTGACAAAAGAAATAATTTATCACCTGCGTACTTTTTCAGACCCGATACTACTACCACTGCAAAATGGCCTGTCGTTGTGTTGCTTCATGGTTATACAGGTCAGGACTACACGTTTTTTGAACCTTACATCTCTCATCTGGTAAGCAGAGGTCTGGCGGTATTGTACCCAACCTATCCAAAACTGCCAGTAGTCTCTTCGGAGTCCCGTGTTGATGAAAAACTTACAATAATAAAAGCAGGTATCGAGCTGCTTTATGAACGATTTGGTGATAACCTGGATACGACCCGTGTCGGAATACAGGGGCAGTCGTTTGGTGGTGGAATGGTTCCAGCTATTGGGTATTATCTGCTTTCACAACGGGGCTGGGGCTCAAATGGCGCGTATTTATATATGACTGCTCCATGGTATTGCAGTGGTATCAGCAGTACTCAGCTTGCATCACTGCCACAACACACAAAAATGATAACGATGATTTTCGATGAAGACCGGATCAATGATCATGCAATAGCGGTGGATATTCACAATTCTATCAAATTGCCATCGGAGAGTAAAAACTATATTACCCTCTACAGTGATTCAATTGACGGAATGGTTATGAGGTCTGATCACTATGTTCCCTATGGTACACACTACGTTTACGGACAGGAAAACTATCTTGACTATTACGGAGTTTATCGTGTTGGTGATGCACTTGCAGCATACATTTTTAACGGATCTGCGGAAGGGAAAACAGTTGCGTTCGGTGACGGAAAAGATGGGCAGCTGTATATGGGTAAACGAATTGATAACTCACCCGTCCGACCTGCCCGAACAACCCGTAACCCAGTCGCACTGCATCCACAGGAGGATTATTTTTACCCATGGGATAACTTGTTGAATCCGAGGAAGCGCGAACGTAGCAAGTAGCAAGTAGCAAGTAGCAAGTAGCAAGTAGCAAGTAGCAAGTAGCAAGTAGCAAGTAGCAAGTAGCAAGTGGGAAGTGGGAAGTGGGAAGTGGGAAGTGGGAAGTGGGAAGTGGGAAGTGGGAAGTGGGAAGTGGGAAGTGGAGACGCGTGGCGTCTCCTTACTGTTTTGTCATGTGTAACGTGTCACTCGTCACTTCTCAATACGTCAATCCGTATCCGTACGGATACATGGGCTGAACTTCCGAATCACCCACATTAATTGGAATCTGTCCGGTCTTTGGCCAGGTCATTGACAGTTTTCCTCGTGGTTTGTAATTGCCGAAAAGTATATCTGCAACCCCCTGCCTTTCTGTGCCAGGAAGCCATGCAGCAACAATCGCGCTACACATGGGTTCGATATCATCAATAATAAGTGGCCGTCCACTTACAATAACTGCAACAACCGGGATTTTTGCATCGGAGTAGCTTTTTATCAAGCTGACAATATTTGATGGCACCCGTAATTCTGTATCATCACCGTATCCTTCAGCATAGGTTTTTTCACCAAATACTACGATCGCAACATTTTTACCGCTTGTAACTGCACTTGACGGAGAGCTGGTTACCTGTGTTGATAACGATTGTATACCCTGAAGAATCGTCGTCCCTGATGTAATTGCACCATTTCGTCCCTGCCAGTCCATACTCCACCCACCGCATTGTAAACCGATATCGTTCGCATGTGTCCCGGACACCACGATGCTCTGTCCCTGTTTCTTAAGAGGAAGAACCGCATTATCATTTTTAAGGACAACCATTGATTGACTTACACACTCTTTTGCGACTGCCCTGTGTGATGCCTGTCCGACAAACGGGATCAGTGAGCGGTCGGCAAACGGTTTTTCAAATATTCCAAGATGATATTTTACCCGCAGGATCCTTCTCACTGCGTCATCAATACGAGATAACGGTACATCATTTGAGTTTACAAGCTTAGTCAGCGTACTGATAAAAGTGCGATACTTATTGGGGACCATCACCATGTCAATTCCTGCATTGATACCAAGCTTGATCGCCTCATCGTAGGTCATTGTTTCTGTTGTGTCAATGCCATCGTAATCAGAAACAATAAATCCCCGAAAACCAAGTTCTTTTTTGAGAACATCGGTCAGAAGATATTTATGGTAATGCATCTTTGTTCCATTAAAACTACTGTATGATGCCATAACGGTAGCAACATCCGCACGTATCGCAGAAATATATCCCGGAAGATGAATCTGTCGTAACTCATCTTCAGAGATGCGTGTATCACCCTGATCAAGATTAAATTTTACACTTGAATTGAGTGATGTTCCGCCATCACCGATAAAATGTTTTGCACATGCAGCAACAGATGTATTTGACGAAAGGACATTCCCCTGATAACCACGAACCGCCGCATCGGCCATCTGTGATGTCAACTCCGGAGTCTCTGCAAATCCCTCATAGGTCCTTCCCCACCGTTCATCACGGGGAACTGCTATACATGGTGCGAACGTCCATCGAATCCCTGTCGCTGCAACTTCGATCGCAGTAATCTCTGCAGCTTTCTTTACAAGTTCCGGATTTCCGGTACATCCCATTCCAATATTATGCGGGAATAGTACTGCGTTTTTAAGATTATTGTGACCATGTACGGCATCAACACCGTAAAGGATTGGAATTTTACGAGGTGTTGCGAGTGCCTCTTTTTGAAAATTGTCAATCATATCAGCCCATGCTGTGGGAGTATTTTGTGATGGAGTGCTTCCTCCCCCGCTTAGGACCGACCCAAGAAACAACTCTTTAATCTCATTAGGTCCAAGTGTTCCGCGTTCTGCCTGAGTCATTTGACCTATTTTTTCGGCAAGACTCATAAGTGCAAGCAGTGAGTCCACTTTATGTTCAAATGCATCGGGTTGAAGAACAATGGTATCAACACTTTCGGCATCAGCAGGAACTACTTTTATTCTCGATGTAAAACCGAATTTTGTAACAGTGACCGTATCTGGATCAGATATTATAGCGAAACGTGTACTCTGTGTGACAGGAACACTTCGCAATAAGTAATTGCCTGATAGTAGTAACTTTCCGGTTAAGTTTACATTATCATACCTGATAGAATACGCAACGATATTATTTCTGGTAAGTGATGTGCTTTTGATCGACACTACTTGATTCTGTTCACAGTGTAATTTATCTCTGAACAATATACGTCCACTTACAGTACTGAGATGAATTTCGGCGCTAGTGGATTTAGGGAACGTTAACGAAAGTACCCCTTTATTCACCATGATTGCAACTGCTGCTGTCTGTCTGCTAAATCGATGTACAACCGACGTTTCATCAAATCCAAAATTTCCATCTTTATCAGAGAATGTTGTTTGCGAGTACATTTGCAAAATGACATTACCATCTTTATCATAAACTAAAGTTGGAGTGTCCGATTTCAGCGTGATCTGTGCATTGGGGATCGGGGAATTATTGATATCAACAACCTGGCCACGTATTGATGCATCCGTTGATACAGATATCGCTGCAATTGCAGCAAGTGCAATTATTAGTCGGATCATTCTTCCTCCATCTTGTCTTTAAAGAATAAGTTCTTTATATAATGTATTACAATTAGTGGAAAAATTCCTGACTATCGGTTTAATAATGTTAGTTAGTCATTTAAGGTTCTTACTCAAATACTCATCAGTCGTTGTCACTGTTGCATAGAAATAATTTAATGCAGCCAGAAAACTTGTCTGAACCTGATCAGCATTGACAATATGCCCATTAATATCAAGGTCTTTTGTAGCACAGGCATCCCCTATCAAATTGATACCAAACCCATAATCTTTTGCAGCCCGCACAGTTGCATCAATGCACATATGGGTCATCATTCCGCAGATAACCAGGTCAGTGATTTCATTTTTCTTTAGGTATTCAAATAACTCAGTATCTCTAAAACTGTTTGGATAATGTTTGGTGATTACTTTTTCAGTTTCAAGAGGCTTTACAGAATCATGAATTTCGGCACCTTTTGTCCCTGGCAGAAAAAAGGTTGCTGTTGGCCGGGCCGCAATATGCTGAACATGAATAACCGGTAGATTACCATTTCTGAATGTTTCCAGAACTTGTTTTGCATTGACACTCGCAGCAGACGATCCTGTAAGTGTCATCTTGCCATGTTTAAAATAATCATTTTGTATGTCAATTATCAGCAGTGCTTTCTTCATTTGACCATGTTCCTTTTGTTAATGTTAAAGTAATCAATTGCTGAAAAGGTCATACATTATGTTTCTTCACTTTATTAGGTCTCTCATCCAAAAACTTCCACAAATGATTTAAACCTATAAATGCAGTCAACACCAGAACCCCCATTCTAGCATTATCGGTCCTCTTTACAGATAAAAATAGTGTTTGCAAACTCACAATAACTTCAACACCGTGACGAAATTTAAACAGTAAAAACATTGACTCATAAACAATTCGTGGGGATAGCTAATGCTTTTATCGAGTAAAAATGTTGCATTCATTCAAAATTTAGTTTTTATCTCTATTCTTTTTTTTGCATTTGAAACAATGGCTGAATCAGTTGATTCTGTCCGGAACGAATCACCGGTTCTAATAACTGATCCTCTTATTCCTGCAACTCCAGACCTGATCAAACGTGGACTTTGGGGATCAACGGCTGTTGAGGTCGGGATAGATTCGACAGGTTCCGTTAT
>JAAZBG010000196.1 GCA_012513915.1 Fibrobacter sp. | reverse complement strand
TTGGTATCATCCACAGATCGCAATCAAGATGCGGCAGTGCCTGAGTGAAATATTTGTCTAATGAAAAAGTAGCTATCACACGTTGATAACCAGACTCATTTGTTACGTTACAAACGGTAAAAAAACTATTTTTCGCATTGATTCTTGTTAACGTTTCGTTAGTATGAATCAGCCAGTGACGATGATCAAAGGTATGAGTGAACATATCGGCACTCAGATTCATCGCACGTGTAAAGACCTCAACCGGAAGATCCATTCCATACCGTAATTCAGAATACGCTACTCTGAGAAGCTCTGTTACATCAACATTATGCTGTAAACAAAATGATTCAAGACTATTAATAAAACGGACAACGTATTCGGTTGGAAACATTGAACCATGTCTCCAGATTTTTTCTACAATCTCTTTTGTCGAAAGTGTCGTTGAATTTTTAACAAGCGGAATTGATGATATAAATGTATTCACCAGATCAATCGGAAATTGATTCAGCAACTCACTATACAGTAAACGCAGCCAATCACCGCGCATAAAATGACATATTTTATCCGGAGAAACGTTACAACGCTTGTCAGTTCCCACTCTGTCAACAACACTAAAAGTCATACAGTTATCACCTTGAGCTGATCAGACGGTTTATTATGAGTACTTATTCTTTACGCTTATATAACGTATTAGTGCCGATTGCGCGCCCCCTAAAGTCTCTGCAAATGTCGTTAACTCAGTATTTAAAAGGCAACAGTTTACTTGTGCGCTCGCCCCCACCCGCTCGCAAAGCCGAGCGACCTCCCCCGCAGGAGGGAGGTAATATTTTGATTTTAAACAATTACACCTCCCTCCTGCGGGGGAGGTCCAGCTGCTTTGAGCTGGGGTGGGGGCGCTCAATCGGTACAATTGCAACTTGTCAAGCACAATCACTAATATACTGCCCCAATATTTTTAATATAGTACAAACCGTCCGTGGGATCAATCCATTGTCCGATTTCTATCAAGATCGTTTAGAATTAATCAGTGCCCCTCCCCTGCGATCATGCGTAACGAGTGTGAAATCATTGGGATAAACAATTCCAGACAAAATGTTGCACCTTTAACTGACCCCGGAAAATTTACTACCATTGTTTTTCCATGGATACCTGCTACAGCCCTTGAAAACACCGCGTGCTTCGTCTGCTTTAGTGACTCATTTCTGAGATACTCGCCTATTCCGGGAACAAGTTTTTCACACCATTCACTTGTTGCATCAGGAGTAACATCACGAGGTGAAATTCCGGTTCCACCTGTGGTAAAAATAAAATCACATGATTCGAACTCATTAAATGCATTAATTATTTGATCTTTTTCATCAGGAACAATTTTTCTGTGAACATGACACGAATCAAGTGATGCCCTGAGCATTTCCTCCATCGTGGGCCCGCAAAGATCTTCATAGATCCCTTTTGATGCCCGATCAGAGACTGTAAGTACCAGTATTTCCATTTGTAATCACTCCACCCTTTACTACCCGTGCAAAGATTCCCTGTTTTGGCATAATACACTCCCCTACCTGCTTCATAATAACACATCCGCTATGGCACTCTTTTCCAATCTGTGTGACCTCAAGCAGGCAGTCGCCTATTGTCAACTTTGTTCCAATCGGCAGTTTATGAAGTACCACACCCGATGTTGTTATATTTTCTGCGAAATCCCCGATTTTTACTGATGCATTCCTGGCCTGCATCGTCTGTATATCCTCAAGTGCAAGCAGTGATACTTCACGATGTCCGGAACCGGCGTGCGCATCATTATAAATGCCAACACCCACCTTCAACTCAATACTATCAACCGGTGTTTTAGGAATTCCTCTGCGCTCTGAAATATTAACGGATACAACATTAAAGTTACTCATTTAATCCCTTCTTTCTTTTTACTGACAAGATACATATTACTGATAATCATTTTTTTATCAATAGCTTTACACATATCATAAAGTGTGAGTGCTGCAACCGACACAGCGGTCAGCGCCTCCATTTCTACACCGGTAGATCCCTCACATGCAACCGTTGCTGTAATCCCGACACGATCTGGATGTATCACGAAATCGACCGAAACATTATTAAGAAGCAACGGGTGACAAAGAGGAATCAGGTCCGCGGTTTTCTTTGCAGCCATAATCCCGGCGACACGCGCGCACGCGAGTGCATCACCTTTTTTCAACAGCATACCCTGCAGCTGCTTAATCGTTTCCTCCTGCATGATAATGTCGCCTTTAGCAACTGCAGTACGAAGTGATTTACCCTTTGCAGAGACATCAACCATTGTCATACTTCCCTGTTCATCAATATGCGAAAACTCGCTCATATTATCCTCCAATCTGACTCATACTTCTTGTACTGCATGCAACACCATTTTCCGGTTTATTTCGTATTGCACGTCGCAACGAACCGGCTATATCATCAAGATCAATCTTTTCCTCATTGTCAGAAAAAAGACATGACTTCACAAAACCATCAGCGGTGATCCTGATCCTGTTACAATTGCAGCATTTCGGTGGTCTCTGTGCAATGGTTTCATTCATTGAGACATCATCTCTATCTGACAATGAAAACTGATCGATTAATTGAAGCTTTGCACCTTTACTCTGACAGAACAAACGCATTTTTTCAATTTCATCCCGTGTTGTTTCGGGGGTTATAACCATATTAATTTTGGTATTAGCAAACCCAGCCGATTGTGCTGCATCAATACCCCTGATAACATCAGTAATAATCCCCCCTCTGGTAATCCGGGTGAATGTCTCACTGTCAAGGGTATCGAGAGATATTGTTATTCTATCAAGTCCTGCAATTTTCAATGCAACAGCCTTGTCATAGGTTAACAGTGAACCATTTGTAGTCATACAGATATCGCGATAATAATCGGTGGCTTTTATCAGTGCAACGCAGTGTTCGATATTCTTTTTAACAAGTGGCTCACCACCTGTCAAGCGTATTTTATAAAACCCGATTGTACCGGCCTCACGCGCAATATTCGCGATATCCTCATACCGGAGTATCTGATCATGACGTTTAAATTCAACGCCATCTGACGGCATGCAATAGGTGCAACGAAAATTGCACCGGTCAGTCACTGAGATCCGCAGGTAATATATTTCTCTTCCAAATGTGTCAAATAACATACTTTGTCCTTTATTTCTCAATGAGCTGCACTGAAACCATTGTTCCCTTTTCAACCGTACCAATATCTTCATTCAGCCACAAAAATGCATGTGCTTTTGAATAGGCGTTAATGTGTGCAGATCCGTGATACTTGACTGTTTCTGCACAGCCCTCTACGTTAAACCTGACCGGCACCACCTCTTTTCTATCACCTTTTTTCTTCTTTATTTCACTTGCAAGAGGTACCTTGACAAATACCGGCGTATTGTAATTCCCCATCATACCCATGAGAAAAGGGCGTACAAGCATTTCAAACAAAACAAATGTTGAAACAGGATTACCGGGCATGCCAAAAACAAACTGTTTGCCATTCGTTGCAAACGTTGTTGGTTTACCTGGTTTAATTGCAATACTTTCAACGAGCACATTAAAGCCACATTCTTTTAGTACGTCTGGAACGTAATCAAAATCTCCTGCCGAGACACCTCCGGAGATGAGAATAACATCCGATTCAGACTTTGCTTTTTCTATTAAATCCAGTGTTGATTTTTTTGTATCTTTTGCGATCCCTAAATACACCGGCGTACATCCGCACCGTAGAGTCTGCGCGTAAAGCTGATAACTATTACTATTACGTATTTGTGCATCAACAGGAAATTGCTCCGGTTCAACGAGTTCATTCCCTGTAGCAATAATAGCGATACGAGGGTACTTAGCTGCCGGTACATTTTTACAACCTGTAGCAGCAAGCAGGGCACATGTTGCAGCATCAATACGCGTTCCTTTACTTAGCAATACATCTCCGGCTTTTGTATCTTCTGCTTTGTAACGGATATTTTTATTATTTGTTATTTTGGTAACAGTGACAATGCCATCCGCTTCCGAGCTGTGTTCAAACATCACGACACAATCTGCACCTGATGGCACCATTGCACCAGTCATGATCCGGCTGCACGTTCCTGTCTCTATTGACATCTTTGGAACTACCCCGGCAGCAATTGTTTCAACGATTTTCAGCGGCATTGAACGGTCAGAAAATTTACAGGCATATCCATCCATAGCTGACATATCAGCTGGCGGCATATTAACATCTGATAGTATATCCCCGGCTAACACACGCCCTATCGAATGTTCAAGTTCAACAATCTCACAATCGCAAGGACAAACAGCCTTCATAACAATTTCAAAAGCTTTTTCAAATGACACCATTATTCGTTTTCCTTATTGTATAAACACATATTTTATCAATTCATTCTCAATGTTGTATTATTACTATTGATTCAATCTCATTTTATGTGTGTTTTTATCACGTTTGCATTACAGTACGCATTGTATTCTTCCCGTGTATTCAAATTAGCGTACCATGCACTATCAGACCAGGCTACTGTTTTTGTTTTACACATGTTAAACAGGTCTTTAACCCGTAGCATCTTCATGTCAAGCAGTGTTTCAATTGCTCCGAGACATTTTTTTGTATATACCGCCATCAGCGGTTCAACTGTACCGGCTTTAAACGATGGAACCACAATATCATACTCATTGCAAAAAGACAGCATTTTACGAATGAGCATTGGATGGATATATGGTATGTCGCAGGCAACGACAAATGACACTCTTGAATCCGTTTCTGTCAATGACGAACAGATGCCGGCAAGAGGCCCTAATCCATCATATTTATCGACAACAACCCGAATATTCTCAATTGGTGATTGTTTACCTTTAGCGATACTAACAAGAAGGTTATCACAACTTTGTTCAAGCATCTCTGCGAGTGATGCCCCAAGAGTCGTCTCTCCAAGGGTAAGCGATGCTTTGTCTGTGCCCATGCGGGAACTTTTTCCACCGGCAAGCAGAATTCCCTGTACAGTCTCAACTTTTACACCGGATAACCAGGCCATTTTTTTTATTACACTTAATGATACCCCAAGTTTGTCTGCACACAGATGTAATTCATTATCCGACATTACTGAACCGTACACCATTCTTGCACAATGTGCAGTATCACGATACAGCATGGCATCACCTGTTTCAAATGGTTGCAGTATCAGATCGGGAACAAGCCCGTCTATTTCATGATCACCTAGATAAATAGAAACAGACTGTACCGCTAAGGCATCTGTTGATTGACTCTTTTTATTTTTAAAATCATCTTCTACAGAATCGCTCTGATATACGTTCACTTTGTTGACATTTTGAAAAGATAGTGACAAAAGACTTTCAATTTCATCGGTAATGAATTGATTCCAGGCATGACTATTGAATGGTACTATCAAAATGTTTTTCATGTATTGTCAACTCTGTTTTTAATTGTGTTGAGAACAGGTGACAAATTTTCGTTATACGCATTCTTAACATACTGATCTACTGACAAATAATAACTATTCCAGGCATTCAGGAATTGTTTACCAAATTCCGTTAGTTTTGTTTCACCTCCGGATCGGCCTCCCCTGACTGTAACCACCAGTTTTTTTCCAAATCCACTCTCTGCGCTTTTTATATCGCCCCAAGCCTTTCGGTAACTTCGATCCAAAGACTCTGCGGCCTTTTGAATTGATCCAAGTTCATCAATGGCAGCAAGCAGTTTCCACTTTCCGCTTCCAAACACGGCCTCCCCGTTATCGCTATTAAGAAACAACTTCATACCGGATTTCATTTTCTTAAAATTTCCTTATGTAAATTCAGGAATCCTGATCTTGTGTAAACTGCATACACTAATTTCGCCCCTGCATAATGCTAATAACTTAATGTTTACAAGCCAGCAGTGTACTTATGCGCTCGCCCCCACCCGCTCGCAAAGCCGAGCGACCTCCCCCGCAGGAGGGAGGTATTTTTTTGATTAAAAAACAATCACTTCCCCTTTAGTAATGAAAAACATCAGCTTTATGCTACATACTTCAAGTCCCCCTGCGGGGGATTTAGGGGGCGCGCCAGTCGAAATGTCGAAGTCGACATATCGACCGTAAAAAAAAGGTCATTCAAAGCATGTTAACTGACAATTACAAATTCTTATATTTTTGTCATCACATCGTTTCCCTACAATATCAGCAGATACCTTGCAATCGGTACTTATTTTTAATGCCTCAAGACATGATATTCTCTTCCTGCCATCATTACCTGCAACGGCAATTGTATCGAGTTTTTCATCGACCTGTTTAATTTTATCCATTTTTTACCTTTTGAGAAATCCTTATACAATTATGATTAATCTTTTTTAACCGATTTAATTAATCAGCTCTGGATGTGCATAAATATTGAATGTTCTCTTCCTTGCGAATCCTACAAGTGTAATTCCCATCTCTCTGCACAAATACACGGCCTGGTGTGTCGGAGCACCTCGAGAAATTGTAACAGGTATTCCAGCCCGTCGTACTTTGTAAACAATTTCAGATGATGTTCGTCCAGTACGGGCAAGAATAAAGGATCTCAAATCCTTTTTCTCAAGGAGAGCTCTGCCGATTACTTTATCCACTGAATTATGACGGGCGATATCATCGATGCAATATTCTGTATCATTGCTTGACAATATCGATGTATGAACAGCTCCTGTCATATTAAATAGATCGGAACCTTTTTCAAGCTTCTGTATCAATGTAAATATCTGCTCTTTATCCACCTTCAGATCGTAAACCGGCTTTATAGTTGATGACAAGTCGCTAATATGCATCGCGTTATTATTGCCTGGTACGTTATCATTCTTTTTTTGTATTACTGATAGATCCGGTAAATGTGGCAGATCAACATATGCAAGCCACTTCTGGTTATTAATCCGGAAATTTCGCATTTCGGAACTGTCATTAATAAATCCCGAAGTAAACAAATAACCACACACTAATTCATGAATATGCTGTGGTGATACACGTAACGTTGCGACCTCCTGGTCATTAGCGATAATTGTCAGCGACACTTCCCCTGCAACAGTATCGGTTGTATGCTCAATTTGAGCATTGTTAACGCGAATTGTTTCAATTGTAACAAAGGAATTATTCTCATTATTCATCACTATCACCTTACATACCGTATCAAATAATCAATCGATTCTTATGCCGGAATCATCTCACAAACCGCACCCACCTTCGCGCCTGCCATCATTGCTATTTTCCTTACTACACTTATATCAAGCGATAAACGTAATGCCAATTCATTAATTTTAGGGGTATCAATATATTCACCGCGTATGATATCCGCCTTTGTCAAAGCAAGTGATGCAGATGGTTTTGATGATTCCCCGGTGAGATATATCACACACTCCGGAATAATTTCTATTAATATACTATTACTCTCAATTATCAGGTAAGGTACATTGCCTGCAAACTGCCTGACAGTGTCGATTGATGTACCCATTGGAAAGAGTTTAATTTCTTTTTGTATATTTTCTTCATGATGCCCGATCTTTACAGTAAGGGCATCTGGTATCAGATTTGATATACCTCTTGCAAGTGTTGATTTACCAACACCGGAACATGCTCCTGAAACAACAATAATTTTCATGATATGTCCTTTTTATGGTATACAGCCCGCCCCCTAAGTCCCCCTGCGGGGATTTAGGGGGCGAGCCATCTGAATTAAAAAAGCATACGAACACAACACTTCAGAAGCACTGTGTTCGTATGAGATATCATCGTACTACCTCGTACAGTATTAAAATGATTCCGGGTAACCTACCTGCACAAATGCATTTTCAAGTTTCTGCTTATGACCAAGCTCCATAGCAGCAAGAGATTGAAGCATTGCAACAATTTCTTTATCAGTTGCTTTTTTTGAAAGTGCCGTATAGAATTCCGACGCATCCTGCTCCTTTTTAGCCGCAAGCATTATCGCATCTGCAGGTTTCATAGTAATTGACAATTCCGGAGAATTGTTACTATCTGCGATAGCATAATCTACCTCAGGTGAAACAAATTTACCAACAAGAGATGAATCCTGTTCATATTTTCTGAGCGTCTCCGCATGCCCGGCTTCATCAGCAGAAAGCTGCATAAAAATATCTTTTACACCGGGATTCGATACTTTTTCAGATGCTTTTTTGTAAAATTCACAAGCTTCAATTTCCTGATCGATAGCAATTTTGAAAAGAGATTTTATATCCATTATTACTTCCTTTTGTAAACAAACAAGAATAGTGCACCGAAGTGCACTGTATTATGGTCTTGCCTGACGTTTGAAATTTACTCCAATTGGCTCTCCATCAGCAACTTTTTCAATCTTTATTGCACAGGCTTTATACTCAGGAGTTTCAGTAACATTATCATAAGCACTGTTAGTGAGAACATTTGCACATGCTTCATGAAAATGGAATGAACACCATGCAACACCTTTTGGTGAGCGGTCTGTAACCCATGCTTTAAGCGTAATAGATCCACGTCTGCTTGTTGCCTTTACAATATCACCGGTTTTAACATTCATTATTTTGGCATCCTCGTGACTTATTTCCATCAACTCTTCAGGGCAGAGGTTTTCAAGTCCGATAGAATTTCTTGTCTGTGTACCGGAGTGATAATGCCACAATCTTCTTCCTGTTGACAATACAAAAGGATACTCGCTGTCCGGTAGTTCTGCCTGATGACGATAAACGGTATGGCTGAACAAACCTTTTCCACGTGTAAACTTTCCGTCAAGATGAAGGATCGGTGTTCCTGGATGAGTAACCGTCGGACATGGCCACTGTATACCGGTTTCTTTAATACGTTCATGAGTGATACCAGCCATGCTTGTACCGGAATTTCTCATATCCTCCCATGTATCCCTGGCTGATGTCAAGTGCAGATCAACACCGAACCGTTTTGCCAGCTCGTTCATGATCCACCACGTTGGCCTTGCTTCTCCAGGAGGATCAACCGCTTTATTGAGCAGTGATACCCGACGTTCCAGATTTGAATATGTTCCATAATCTTCATTAAAGCAGGTATCAGGAAAAATCACATCAGCATGTTGTGTTGTCAAGTTTGGGAAAATATCTGCAACAGCCAGAAATTCCAGGGCCTTGATCTCTTCAATTGTCTTTGCCATATGGGGCTCAGTATGCACAGTGTTGTCACCGACACAAAGAAGTGCTTTTGTACCACCATCCTTTGTTTTATGAAGCATTGTAGGCATTTTATAGCCGGGTTTTAATGGCAGACCACTTACACCCCATGCTTTTTCCATTTTGGCAGCGACAGCCGGATCGTCAACATTCTGATAATTGTGGTAAACATTTGGCAATGCACCCATATCGCAGGCACCCTGGACATTATTTTGTCCACGCAAGGGATTAACACCACATCCAGGTTTACCAAGATGCCCAAGAACCATCTGCAGATTGGCAATAGTTTTTACATTGTCAGTTCCGCAGATATGCT
Organism: Fibrobacter sp.; assembly: GCA_012513915.1. GTDB lineage: Bacteria > Fibrobacterota > Chitinivibrionia > Chitinivibrionales > Chitinispirillaceae > JAAZBG01. The sequence goes on along the minus strand of JAAZBG010000196.1, from coordinate 28,105 downwards.
CTGTTACACCAAGCGTATATATCACATTGACTTTCTTCGCAGTACCAAGCATCTGTGCGATTTTTTTAATCATGTCAACTGAAACACCACTGAGCTCTGATGCTTTCTCAGCCGGATATTCCTCTACCCATTTTTTAATTTCCTCCGGATTCTCGGTATACTTCTTCATGAACTCATCATCCTGCCAGCCATTTTTTAATATCTCATTCATAAGTCCATTTAAGAAGGGGACATCGGTACCGACCTTGAACTGTACGTAGAGATCCGACCAATGTGCTATGTCAACTTTACGGGGATCACAAACGATCAGAGTGGCGCCGTTTTTTGCAGCCTTTTTGACATAATAAGAAACTACCGGATGCGCTTCAGTCATATTTGAACCAATGACAAAAAGGAGCTCGGCTTCAAGAATATCAGCAATTGAATTTGTCGCAGCACCACTTCCAAAAGCATATGCAAGCCCCGCAACTGTAGGCGCATGACATACGCGAGCGCAATGGTCAACGTTATTTGTCTTTATTACTGCACGAGTAAACTTCTGCACTGCATAGTTATTCTCGTTTGTAATACGTCCGGAACCAAATGCAGAAAATACATCTGGACCGTTTTTCTCAACGATGCTTTTAATTCTGGATGCAGTATAATCAAGCGCTTCGTCCCATGAAACTCTTTCGTGCTTACCATTCTTTTTAATCATTGGATATTGCAGACGTTTCGGACTTGCATGAAATTCATAACCATAACGTCCTTTTACGCACAGTTTTCCAAAGTTCGGTGCAGCGTCACGTCCGCTTACACGTACCACTTTATTATGTTCACGATCAATATGCAATACGAGTTGACATCCGACACCGCAATACGGACATGTTGTATTTACCGTTTCAAGATGAGAATCACGTCCAAGCCCACGTGCTTTTTTGTTAGTCAGCGCACCGGTCGGACATGCCTGCACACATTCACCACACTGTACACAACTTGATTCACCCATAGGCAGATCTGTGTCACAAATGACAGTAGTATTTCTACCACGATAACCAAAACTCAATACTTCATTAACAACGTTCTCATTGCATGCAGCGATACAACGCCCGCATTTGATACATTTGTCATAATCAATGATAATAAATTCGGAGCTTGTGTCTTTTAGGCCACTTGGGGATTCTGCAAATGATGTACGTTCAATACCAAGATAGTAACAGGCATCCTGCAGCTCACACGAACCGCTTTTTTCGCATGAGAGACAATCATGACAACCACCGGCAAGCATCAGTTCGACAACAAGTCTTTGCGACGCGCGAATTTCGTCACTTGACGTAATAACCTTCATGCCCTCCTTTACTTTCAGGTTGCATGACGTCTGATAGCCCTTCATTCCCTCAACACTTACTATACAAACGCGGCATTTTGCTGTCGCACCGGTTTTAGGATGATAACATAATGATGGAATATAGATACCATTCCGGCGTGCCACTTCAAGAACGGTTTCCCCTTCATTGGCATCGTATGCCTGATTATTTAAAAATATTTGCATAAGAACCTCATTATTCTTTTTATTAGCTTTACAAATCAGTTTTTAATATTTGATAATCGCATCAAACTTACAAGTACTATAGCAAAGACCGCAACGTGTACACATATCTGTATTAATTGAATGTCGTGTTTTCGTACTTCCGCAAATTGCAGAAACAGGACAAGCTTTTTTACAGAGACCGCAACCTATACACTTATCAGTAATTTCAAAAACAATAAGTGATTTACAAACTGCGGCACGACACTTTTTATCACGAATATGTTCTTCATACTCATCCCTGAAGTGGCGCAATGTGCTGAGAACCGGATTGGATGCTGTCTGACCAAGACCACAAAGCGATGCGTTTTTGATAGTGACTGCCATTTTTTGCAATGTGTCAATATCAGCCATCTCGCCTTTGCCTTCACAGATTCTATTGATAATTTGAAGCATCTGATGTGTTCCTTCTCTGCATGGAACGCATTTTCCGCATGATTCATCCTGAACAAATTCGAGGAAAAATCTTGCTACGTCAACCATACAACTTGTCTCATCCATTACAATAAGACCGCCGCTTCCCATAATGGCACCAAGTTCATTCAGTGATTCATAATCGAGCGCGACATCAAGATGATCAGCCGGTATGCAGCCACCTGACGGGCCACCGATCTGTGCAGCTTTGTAAGCCTTACCATTAGGAACACCGCCACCAATATCATAAATAACTTTTCTTAATGGTGTACCAACCGGAACTTCAACAAGGCCGGAGATCTCCACCGCACCTGCAAGTGCAAAAATCTTTGTTCCTTTACTTTTTGCGGTACCAATCGACGCAAACCAGGGTGCACCATTGCTAATAATCCGGGGAATATTTGAATATGTTTCCACATTGTTAAGAACAGTGGGTTTATCCCACAATCCTTTTTGAGCCGGAAATGGCGGACGGGGACGGGGTTCACCGCGTTTACCCTCAATGGATGCCATAAGCGCAGTTTCCTCACCGCACACAAAAGCACCCGATCCCATACGAATTTCAAGATCAAATTCGAATTCAGTACCAAGAATATTTTTTCCAAGAAGCCCGCACTCACGTGCCTGATTAATAGCATTCTGTAAACGATCAACTGCAAGAGGATACTCCGCCCGTACATAAACAAAACCTTTTTTACACCCGATTGCGAATGCCCCTACAGCCATACCTTCAACAACGCTGTGCGGATCACCTTCAAGAATGCTTCTATCCATAAATGCACCGGGATCACCCTCATCGGCATTGCACAGAATGTACTTAACATCACCCTCACTCTTTTGCGCAAACGTCCACTTTGTTCCGGTAGGAAACCCTGCTCCACCACGACCACGTAAACCGGATGATCCAACTTCGGCAATAGTTTCATCGCTGGACATTGATGTCAGGACTTTACTGAGTGCACTATATCCGCCTACAGCGATATAGTCAGAAATTTTATTTGGATTTATTTTACCACAATTATTCAAGACCACTTTCTTCTGATTTTTAAAAAATGGTATTTCGTCCACATTCTGCTGCTTGACATCATCTGCAACATGAATCAGCTTCTCAACTACTTTACCACCAATCAGATGATCGTGAACAATTGCGGTAGCATCATCTGCGGAAACATTTTGATAAAATGTACCGTCTTTGCCAATAACAATAACCGGTCCTACAGCACATGGGCCAAGACAACCTGTCTCAACAACAGCCACTTTATCAGCTAATCCTTTTTTCTGCAGTTCACTGATCAGTGCATCTTTAACTTTCATTGAGCCGGAAGCAATACAACCGCCACCCGCACATACAAAGACTTTTTCTTTGTTAAATTCAGCACTTGCGCAGATAGTTTCCCTGATTTTTTTCAAATCATCAGGTGTTTTAATACGTTCATTAATTAAAAGATCGTCCATTACTTACTCCCATTCTTTGCGCCCTGGGCGAGGTTTCTATAGCTTTTTAAAATCTTTTCCACATCTGATGATTTCACCCACTGGTGAACATCCTCATTGATCATAATTACCGGTGCAAGGCCACATGCGCCAAAACATCTGCCGACATCAAGCGTAAATACCAGATCATCAGTCGTTTCACCAACATCAATGCCCAATTGGGATTTCAGCGCCGTGAGTACTTCCTCTGCTCCACGTACATAACAGGCAGTTCCAAGACATACACGTATCAGATATTTGCCTCGTGGCTTTAGTGAGAAAAATGAGTAAAAAGTGATAACACCAAAGATCTTTGATGTTGGAATCCGGAGACGTTCAGAAATAGCAGTAATTGCAGCTGCCGGAATATAACCATATATTCCCTGCGTCTCCTGAAGTACCGGAATCAACGCACCCGGCTGACTTTCCCATTTGTCAAAAACTGCATCCAGTTTGTTTAATTCAATCTCGACACAATTCTCTGTACCTGAACAGGAACAACTACATTTAGATTCATTATTTGACATTTAAATCTCCTGAAAATATTTCTACAATCCTGAATCCTGTTATAGTACCAGTATCAACAATAGTTGACACCGGTATGCAGGAAAAAGAATAACCTCAGTTTTTACTTTTGTTAATTGAAAAATGCTTATCACTTGCCATGAGCGAAAAGACAATACCGATAACCATAAGAATAACTGCAAACACAAATGAATATGATGCTGCTTTACTTCCCGCCGTATCCTTGATAAACGCAACAACCTGAGGTCCAACAATGCCACCCATTGACCATGCAGTAAGAATCGCACCATATACAACAGCCATCATCTTGCTGCCAAACACGGTTGTTACAAATGATGGCATCGTACCGAAACCACCCCCATAACAAAGAAGAATATAACAGAATAGTATAGAGAAGATAATCGGGCTCTTGACAAAAATCAGGGCGATAAAACAAATCAGTTGTGTTACAAGCATGATACGAAAAACATTCACACGACCGATTTTATCAGACATGCCACCCCAGAAAAAACGGCCTACTCCGTTAAATATTGACGTGACAGCAATAAGTGTTGCTCCCATTGATGCAAGTGTTTTGACATCAAGGGATGGATCATCAAGTTTTAGGAGATCCTGAAGCATTGGTGACTGAAAGCCGATAATAGCAATGCCGGCTCCGATATTACAAAAGAATATTATCCACATAACGAAAAAACGCCCGTTAAACACATATTGACTAAACGTACCTCCGACAAGATCATGGGCGGATGGAGCCGCGGCTTTTTTTGCTGCTTCAGATGCATTGCTTTTCATTGGCACGGTATATCCGGCTGGTGGATTTTCGAGAAAAGATGCAACGATCAATGTTAATACCAGGAAAATCGCACCAAGATATGCGAATACCAGAACCATATTACCACTTGTCATTTCGATAAGCATTGGTGCAAATATTTTACTCATAAGGAGAGCACCGAATCCGAAACCCATAACAACCATACCGGTAATAAACCCTTTTTTATCCGGAAACCACTTGGCAGCTGTTGCAACAGGTGTTACATAGCCAAGTCCAAGACCGGTTCCCCCAATAACACCATATCCAAGATACAAAAGAGGAAGTGATTTGATACTTAGTGCAAACGCACCGATCAGATAGCCGGCACCAAACAGGGCACCACCAAGCATTGCAAGTTTTTTAGGGCCATATTTTGGAAGATTTATTCCACCCCACGCAGCAGCAAGACCAAGAAAACAGATTGCAAGGCTGAATACCCACGCGACCTGTGTATTAGACCATCCATACGTTGTCATAAGTGGTTTCTGGAAAAAGCTCCATGCATAGACCGTTCCAAGACACAACTGCAATAATGTTCCCATAATAGCAATAAGCCATCTGTTCTTCTGCCCTTTGGGGATTTGTACTTCTGTCATTAAGCCTCCACCTGAAAAGTTTATAAGAAAAAAATCACATTTATAGCTAAAAACAAAGAATCTATAATATCGCAGCTCCCTGAGCAATGCAGGTCTCACTGCTTTCGCGGCTATCCATTATAAAAGGTTCAATAGCCTCTGAGTCAAATGGTGTCAGTCTGTTTTTTAGTTTTGCAAAGTAAACAAGCTGCTCAAGTTCGAGTTCAAGATTAACATAGTTAACAAAGACACTCTTATCTGGTGTTTGCAGACTGCATGGTGCGAAATTGAGTACACCCTTGATTCCGGCATCAACCATTATTTCGAAAACCTGCTGCGCAACAACGGCTGGAACAGAGAGTATTCCAAACTGCACACTGTTGTCTTTAACAAATTGATATAATTGATCAATAGGAAGAACGGGGACTTCTGAAAGTGTTGTATGTTTCGCGGGGTCAATATCAAATGCGGCTATAAGTTTAAAACCCTCACGCGCAAACCCTTTATAATGTATTAGCGCACGTCCGAGGTTTCCCACGCCGACCATTATCACCTTATGCGTTTCATTTTTGCTGAGAATGTTGTTAAGGCTTGAGATCAGCTCATCAATAAGGTAGCCGCCACGTTTATTACCGAAAATTTTGAAAATTGAGAAGTCTTTGCGAATTTGAGTACTGGTGACTCCGACAGCCTGAGCGAGATAGGTTGAAAAGATTTTTGTGAATCCAAGCTCTTTAAAGTGATACAGAGCATTCTTATATTTTGACAGCCTGCCAATGCAATTTCTGTTGGTTACAGCACTTATGTTCTCTTTATCACAATTTATCATGACATGCCCTGATGTAAAACCTGTCTTCACGTAGAAATTTTAATATGGTTTCAGAAACGAAGTATAAAAAGGTACATTTTTGTGTACCTTTTTTGCTTCTTTGCAAAATGAAGTAAAAATTCTGATTAAAAACAGTATGGCAGAAGCGCCTTAAAAGCATGTCCGGAAACGTATGTAATCTGTCAGACCCTGGAGAAACAGCACCGATACCTGGTGTTTCAGGTGCAAGCTACTACATACTATTGATCATTTATAACATACAAACTACAATGCCGCACAACGCATTTTCATGGATGAATTGAGATCCCCAGATCAAATGTCGGTCCGTGATACATACTTGACGTTACAATAAGATTAGCACCACACAATGCATACTCTCTTATATTGTTAACGGTGATTCCTCCGGCTGCAATCATGATTAATTCGGGTCGTGTAGTTCTGATATTCGCTATAATGCGTGTAAGTTCTGATGGTGTAAATTTGTCAAACTGAAGACCATCAACAGGGTAGGAAAGATATGTTGATAAATCCTCCTCATTGTTGATCTCAACAATTATTTTTTTCTCTACTGCTTTTTTCCGTGCCTCACATAATGCGTTTGCAATGGCTGCAGAATCTTTAAAAAACACACTATGTTGTTTGAAAAGAAGAAAGGTTTCCGACAATCCTGTCCTGTGAATAGTTCCGCCACCACTTACCACCGCCTTACAAACAAGAGTTTTTGTCCCAGGGATAATCTTTCGTGTCGCCCCTATAACAGATTGGGAATTCATTTCCTGTAGTATTTTAACCATCTGATGTGTACGTGATGCAACACCAGAATAGTATTCGATTAGATTAGCAATCATTTTCCATGCAGCATGAAGCGTTGCTGCACTCCCTGATGTTTCAAGTATTACTGTACCAGGTTCAACTAATGTTCCTGATGGCAAAAAAAATGATACCTGCCCACCAAGACGGTTAATAATTCGTGATGCCTCTTCTGTACAACATATAATTCCGTGATTACGGCTTTTGCATGTCATTACCGCTGATTGTTTACCTATTCCCAACGTGTCAACAGTAAGATCACCAAGCGGAAAATCCTCCTGAATTAATGAATCAAGAATCTGATCTGAAACAAAAAACATCGTTTACCTCCTTTTTTATTAACACTTGTTTAAAACGATTATTGATGGTGCAAAAGCTTTTACTGCAAGTATAACATTTTGTCCCGGTTGTAACGTTACCGATTCTTCAGGATCAACCACAACTCTGATAAGGTTAATACCACTTTGTACTGTTACGACAACTGCAATATCAGATTTCGCGATGGAAACGACTTTTCCCACAGTCCTGAATTTACTGCTAAGTTTATTACCAAGCAGCATATCCGGGGAATCGCTTTTGGATACAGTTCCATTATCAAACAATACCATTTTATTTGACATTGTAAAAATTTCGGCAATATCATGAGTAACAATTATTGATGTCAGACCAAATGATGAATGAATCTGATTGATTTCATTTTGAAGAGAAGTTCTCATCTCACTGTCAAGAGCAGATAGCGGCTCGTCAAGAAGCAGTATTTTTGGTGATCTGATCAGTGCCCGTGCAAGTGCAACCCGCTGACGTTGTCCGCCGCTTAACTGATGCGGGCGGGAGTGCTCAAGTGCACGCAATTGCATAATATCAATGAGTTCCTCAACCCGTTTTTGGTTTTTATTCGAAGCGTATTCAAGATTTTTACGAACAGACATTGCGGTAAACAAAGCGTAATCCTGGAAAACAAAACCGATTGTTCGATGCTGTGGTGTAACATTAATCCTTTTTTCTTTACTATACCAGACACTCCCATCCACAACAATCTCGCCATCATCAGGGTGTGTCAGACCGGCAAGCATACGGAGTGTGGTTGTTTTCCCGGAGCCGGATTTCCCAAAGAATGTAAAGAAATCATGCCGTTCAATGTCAAGTTTAACACGTAGTATAATTGCGCCGTCTGCAGAAAGTAATCTTTTTGTTACATCAATATGTATCATGTGTGTCCGGTTTCCTAATACCTGTGCTTCCTGATAACAGCGCCTGAATTAATGAGAAATAACAGTATCAGAGATAACAGTGCACTGATTGTTATTACTCCTGCGTAAATATGCGCCATTGTATACTCAAGTGATTCAACATGATCATATAAGGCAATTGATGCCGTCATTGTTTTACCGGGAATCTTACCACCAAGCATCAGCACCATCCCAAACTCTCCGAATGAATGAATAAAGGTCATGACAATTCCGATAAGCAGTGATGGACGAATTGACGGAAGAAGGACACGAAGGAGTGTTTCCCACTCACTTTTGCCAAGTGTCAGTGACGCTTCACGAAGCGATTTCGGCAGTGATTCAAACCCAGCAATCAAGGGATTTAACATAAAAGGAATACCGGCAACGGAAAGCGCAATTGCAAGACCGGTAAATGAAAAAACGAGTCTTACATGAAAAACGGTTTCAAGAAAATGACCAACTGGTGAAAATGGACTCCACAGAATAAGAAAATAAAAACCAAGCACTGATGGCGGTATCACCAGCGGCAGCATTGCCAGAGACCGTATGATCATCTTTACAAATGTTGTTGATGATGAAATCCAGTATGCAAGCGGAATGCAGGTAATTATTAATACAACAGTACAGATAACTGCAAGTTTGAAACTTAGAATCAATGGTAAAAAATCGATAACCACACTACGCCCTCATCGTCAACATACATGATGTGGATTTTACCAGATACCACACAATCATTCCGTTAGTCAGCCCAAGGGTGTCGCGTGATCTTCTTGTAATAAGACTTGTCAGTGATACAGATCCGGTATCTGCAGTAACACGTGCCATCACACCAGTCTGGCAGATATCAGTAATGCACACTTTAAAACAGTTACGGCAGCTGATCGTTGCATTACAATCAAGAGATATAATCGTATCCGCTTCTTTAAAGAGGATATCAACCAGTGCACCGACCTTACAATACGGTAGTTCCTGATCAGCAAGAAGCACACAGGCACTCAGTGGCAATCCTGCAAAGTTGACACCAACCTGTGCAAAAAGCTCATCTTTTTTGACTGATTCCACTATTGCGGGAATTCTGTTCATGGCAGCTTGAATCCATATTTTGCAAGTATTTCCTGAGCCTCGTTACTGAATAGATAAGCATAAAGTTCCTGAGTAATTTTCAGATTATGCTTTTCGCCATAGGTAAGCATCACAGCTGCCTGAGGTAACGGATCATACTTTGTTGAATCAATTTCAACCCATACGCCCTTCCCTTTCATCTCATCAGCAAGAACAAGCGACTTGGCTGTAAAACCGATATCTGCTGAACCGCTTGCGATAAACTGGGCTACTTTTGTAATATTTTCACCATAAACGACCTTATTCTCTACAGTCTTCCAGATTCCGTTATCTTCGATGTACTTTTTAGCTGCCGGCCCGTAGACTGTCAACTTGAAATCAGCAAGCGCAATAGTTTTAACCGATGGTTCGGTAAGAACCTCAACACCTTTTTTAAGATCAATCGGTTTGCATGTCCAGAGCACAAGTTTACCATATGCATAAATTTGTGGCTTGCCAACATTAAGTGCCGATGCGACAACACTGTCTGCATAACCGATATCAGCACTGATAAACAAATCAAAGGGAGCACCATTTCTGATTTGATTAACAAGTTTGCCTGATGATCCATATACGGGGGTAACTGTATAGCCGGTTTTTTTTGTGAATTGATCTCGTATGTCCTCAAATGCAAATTTCATGTTTCCAGCAACGGCAGGTGAAACCTGTGCACCGGATGAGAAAGCCAGCAGAAAAATCAATATCGGGAAAACAATCAAACGCATTGAGACTCCTTGACAAAGAATGGTTTACTAAAAATCAATTGATTAATATATATCGTTAAATAGTCAAATACCGTACCAATTTAATCAAATTACGAGATCTGCAAAAAAATCACCCGTTATCCAACAAATAAACACACTATTCATTTAACAAACCAAAACTCGCGTATGTCATTGATTAATTAAGCCTGATCTTTTGTGTATTTTCTTAGAGCATAACCACTTTTATTGTCTAAACCCGCACAACACCAATCTGTGCAGGCAGTCGCACCTGGAAACAGAGGTTCAATTGTATGCTACAAATTTGAATAAAATGGAGAGGACTGGAACAATAACGAATAAGCCCCATTGTGGAGATTCTTTTTCCGCAACAGGGCTAAAATCCAATCAATTTCGGTACCAGGATTCACTAAGTAAATACTCTTTTTTTGTATTTCACACACGTAACAATATTTGAATTTACATAGTCAGTTGTACAAGACCGGTACACAGAACGGTATCAATGTCATTCACCACTTTTACAAAGTAAACACCATTAGAAATATGCAACGACTTGAACGGGCAGTGTAATAAGCCGGGTTTCAGATTCCCCTTATACAATGTGCCGGCAACCTTACCCTGCAATGTAACCAGCTGTATACTGCCGGTAAAACTTTTAGTAACGTTAAACACAAGCATCCCGGGAATTTTCTTATATTCAATACCTGATGAACCCGGGTTTGCAGTACCGAAGAGTTGAACGACATGCACAGGAACGGTATCAATAGTACCGGCACCAGCTTTCCAGAACACACCTCCATGTTCATACGCTCCGATATCCGGACCAGCCCCGGAAAAACCATCTGTAATTCCTGCTATCACCATACCAGAGTCAATTGCACCAACAGCATCTTCCGAGAGCCGGAAATCATAATTTGCAGCATCCCGAAGCGGTAGTGATGAATAGAATAGATTGTGACTCTGGTCAAGCATTGGAAACTTTCCGTATGAAAATGCACAGAGGTTATTATAGAGTCTGTTCCCGCTGCTGGTATCGGTAGCACCGGCGTAAAGATAAGACTCGGTTACATCCGGTGCATTGAATGCTGTATTATTATAGAAATAGATATTTTTTGCAGGGCGACTGTAATTAAATGCGTTGTAACTGCAGTTCCATATCACATTATGGTGAACGGTAATATCGGAACAAAAATTGTCGATATAAATGCCATTTCCAATCTTGTAACTCTCGGTCGATACATTATCGTGTACCCAATTATAGGCGACTTCAGATCCTTTTGCCTCAGTGCCATAGGCATATATTATTCCAACATCCCAATTAAGCAAACCCGGATTATAACAGTGATTGTAGGTGAGTATTGCATTTTGTGTGTAGGAGAATGCAATAATGCCACGACCTCCGTTATAAACAGTCGATCTGGTAATCACGTGATCAGCACCATGCGCAGTGATTGGACTGCAGTCAGTGCCACTATAATTACAATCGTGGATGATGCAATTTTCAATTCTGTTTTTTGATCCGTACATGGTGACACCATCACCGGCACTCCATGCGATCTCACTATTTTTAATCGTATTATTTGAGCCAAACATACCGACACCGATTCCATCATAATTAATATTTGTCCAATCATGACGCAGCCAGCTTGAACCTCCGGATGTTATCTGAACAAAGTGTGAGAGATATATCATTTTCAAACTGTCAAGAGTACAATTTGATGCGTTATTCATGGTCACACCGCCTCCGGTAGTCGAAATACCACTTACATTTATATAAGAGCTGCCTGCGAGATCGATAACCCATTTTCGTTGTTTTACCTCAATGACATGTTTTGACGGCTCATCAGAAGGTGCCAGTTGTATATACAGTTTTCCTTTCTCATAGTGCCATTCACCGGCAGTATCCAGTGCAGCCATACAGCCGGTTATGTAACCTATCCCCTCACCGGTATTATCCTTCCAGGTATTTCCTTTAATAACCAGTTTCCCCGGTGTTGATCCGGTAATCGTGGCAACCTGCGAAATCCAACGGTGTCCGAGCATCGCCCATATAGTACCACCTTTCCATGTATCGGTTGATTGCCCGAGTACAGTCGACAGAACTTCTGACTCCGTCATGGATGTTATGGGAAATGTCGAAACCTTAAACAGATTGTTTGATACATTATTTGGAAATGACGCCTGCCATGCCGGAACATTATCAATAAAAACCTGCGTAACACTGTCCGTAATATCTGTTACATAAACATTTTCTGAGAATTTTTTCCATGTAGTGATACTATCACATGCACTGATTGTAACATTTTCACCAGGAAATGCTTTAAAGTTGATTGCTCCGGATTGCGTTCCCGAAGTACCGGGTTTCAGGGTTTCACGGTAGATACCTTCTCTCAGATAAAAATTATCACCGGGGGCAGCGTGTTTTACTGCTTCTGCAAGTGACTGGTATGGGGATGATAGACTACCGTCGCCAGCAGCATCACCGGTCCGGCTGATATAGTAATCTGTTGCAGAAGCTGACGCAGCAAAAAAAATAGATACCAACCATTTGCGAAATACAACATTCATTTGACCTCTCCTGTTAGAATTTTAACAATACTGGTCAAAAAAATAGTGTGAATCCCCTTGATATTTCCTTAGAAAGGCTTGATATTTCCTTAAAATCAAACATTTCAGAGAAAATCAGAAGTCAGAAGAGCTTCGATACGCGTTTGGACTTAGTGATGTAAACTCTTTAAATATTCTGTTGAAATGTGGTGCTGTGCTGTACCCCACACGATAGGCAATTTGTGCAATTTGAAGATCGGACGTTTTCAGAAGCCGCTTAGCCTCAGCAATACGAATCGTGTTCAGGTATTGCTTAAACGTGAGTTGATGTATTTTTTTTATTACAGAGGAAATTTTATAGGTTGAAATACCTATATCCATACTCATCGATAGCAATGAGAACTCCGGGTTTGTAAAATTTTTCCCTATGTATTCTGTAATCATCCGTTCATCCTGATCAGCGCAGTTTTCTACGCTGATTTTTTCATAGTGTATGGGAATTGCACCAATACACTTTTTCCTCCCATTGGTAATTATCGATCGTGTTATTATGTAGAGCAGTAAAAAAAGGATAAAGATTCCTGCATAGATAAACAGATATCGATTACTCTGGCCAAAGCGCAAATCTCTAATCGCAATAACATTACTTATACCAACAGAGTCTGCACTGCTTTGAATGTTAACAAGAACGGTTTGTGTCAGATCTGGCTTTCCAAGAATATATTCAGAGGTATTAAGTCTTTTGTACCACCAATCTGGCGTTACAAAATCTGAAATTGGAATAGTATAACGTACAATACCATTCTGGATAAAAAGTTCCTTCGATAAGAATCTCAATGATATCGTATTTGATAGATCGGAAAAGCCATTACAAAATACCTGTAATGTAATCAAAAAGCTTGAAACGGTTGTCGATTCCGGGTCTATAGTTACAATGAGATTGTTGTACCCGCTAAGATCCAAAAATGTATCTCTGTAATTCCACTGGAAACCTGCGTAGGGATAAGCCTCTTTTGCATTGAGAGTATAGTCAAAAATGATTCCATCCTGTTTTGTTCTGAAGCTATTGATAATAGAATTACCGGTATCGTAGGAACTTGAAGCATCTGAATATACAGAGCAGTTAGCAGTAGTAACAGATGGAACAAGAACGAAATCACTTTTATGCGATATGATGAGTTGAACGATGATAATCAATAATACAGATACGATATGAATTATGGGTGACGTTGTGAGCTTTTTGAAATTATCACTTAAATGCATACTTACTATTTAAAACTCACAACAGTGTCGATTGCAATTGTCACTTATTTTTTCGTATTGCGTTTAATATAGTGCCTGCATTGTTCACTTACAACTATTGCTGTTGAAATTTTTAATAAAATTATCTTAATGCGGGAGTAGTAAATTCAATGTACATTCTTATCTTCTGGATACTGAATTCTGGCTCCTGAATTCTAAATTCATCCCACCTCGCCCATAAAATCAACATCTTACTCATCACAACAAATCCTCATCACCCTAAAAAACAACTCCATGCTCGAAAGGGTTGACTCTTATCAGAAAAAACAGTATTTTGAAACCGGGCAAAAAACGTATTCATTATTATAAAGTATCTGCCAGACAAATGATTAAAATGAGAATAACAAAAGATATCCTCTGATAGCCGAATGCAGAGGGTGTCTTTTTTTTTATCTGTGAGTGAATGTCTGGCAAAAGTTCGAAACAGGTTGAAGGTTCGGCTAAAACAAGTGAGGTATTCTTGAGAGGCATTATTGCACTGGAAGATGGAACCATTTTTGATGGTGAGGGGTTTGGAGCTGCTGGCGAAGCGACCGGTGAAGTTGTGTTTAATACAAGCCTTACCGGGTATCAGGAGATTTTAACTGATCCGTCATACTGTTCACAAATCGTGACGATGACCTATCCACTTATTGGAAACTACGGAATCAACGATAGCGACGTTGAATCATCAAAGGTGCAGGTAAGCGGCTTTATCGTAAAAGAAAGCTGCAAATACCCGTCAAACTTTACATCGCAGAAATCAATCAGCCAGTATCTGATTGAAAATAAAGTTGTTGCGGTTGAAGGTGTCGATACTCGCATGCTTACTCGTCAAATCAGAGTAAAAGGTGCGATGAAAGCGATCATCTGGTCGGGTGATGAAAACGTGAACACCGATGACCTCGTTGATAAAGCCAAATCATGGAGCGGCCTTGTCGGGCTTGACCTTGCAAAGAAAGTTACCTGCAAGGAACCGTATATATGGAATACACAAAAGGGTCTTGGCAAAAACCTTAAAAATATCCGGTTCAATATTGTCGCGTTTGATTTCGGTATCAAGTACAACATACTCCGCATTCTTGAATCTCTCGGATGCAGAATCACCGTTGTACCGGCAAACACTACTGCAGAGCAGGTCCTGGGAATGAATCCGGATGGAATATTCCTGTCAAACGGCCCTGGTGATCCGGCTGCTGTTACCTACGCAATCGATACTATCAAACAGCTTCTCGGCAAAAAGCCGATCTTCGGTATCTGCCTTGGACATCAGCTGATCGGACACGCACTTGGCGGATCAACCTATAAACTGAAATTTGGTCATCGTGGTGGAAACCATCCGGTCCGTAATATGGATACCGGTGTAATAGAGATTACATCACAAAACCATGGTTTCTGCGTTGATATGGACAGCCTGAAATCAAAAAACATCAAAATGACACATCTCAATCTCAATGATCTCACCTGCGAAGGTATCACTGATCCTGAGAAAAATGTGTTCTGTGTTCAGTATCACCCTGAAGCATCTCCGGGACCACATGACAGCGGCTATCTCTTCGAGAAATTTTTTGCCATGATGGAACGAAAAACCGGTGCGTCGGGTGTACGTAAATAACATGGATGGTCACGACCATCCCGTACAAACCACGTAGGGAATGGTCGCGACCGTTCCGTTGTGATATGATAGCGTTACAATGTAGCAGTGGACGATTCAAAACCGTCCACCAGTAAAACGAAAAAAATAAAAAATAAATATATACCCTTATCAGACCATCAGGGTGAAACGAATACCCGATGTCTTTGAAAGGATCTATGCCAAAAAGAACTGATATACACAGGATTCTCATTATCGGCAGCGGACCAATTGTGATTGGTCAGGCGTGTGAATTTGATTATTCAGGTACTCAGGCGTGTAAAGCGTTACGCGAAGAGGGTTACGAGGTGATCCTTGTTAACTCCAATCCGGCGACAATCATGACTGATCCCAACCTTGCGGACAGAACCTATATTGAACCGATCACCCCTGAAATTGTTGAGAAAATTATCGCCCGCGAACGTCCGGATGCGATTCTTCCGACCATGGGTGGCCAGACAGGTCTTAACACCGCAATGGAGCTTTCGGAAAGCGGAGTGCTTCAGAGGTACGGTGTACAGCTCATCGGTGCAGATGAAACTGCGATTAAAAAAGCTGAAGACCGCAGCGAGTTCAAGGAAGCGATTCAGAAGATCGGTCTTGATCTTCCACGCAGTGCCTTTGCGTATAATATCGACGAAGCCTGGCAGATTGCACGGGAGATCGGTTTCCCGTTGATTGTTCGTCCGAGCTTTACCCTTGGTGGTACCGGCGGTGGTATTGTTTACAAAGAGGAAGACTTCGAACGTCAGGCTGCCTATGGACTTCACTGCAGCCGCGTCAACGAGATTCTCATTGAGGAATCGGTTATCGGATGGAAAGAATACGAACTTGAAATCATGCGTGATAAAGCAGACAACGTTGTTATCATATGTTCTATCGAAAACCTTGATCCTATGGGAATTCATACCGGTGACAGTATCACTGTTGCACCAGCACAGACGCTCACTGATCGTCAGTACCAGAAGATGCGTGATGCGGCAATTGCAATTATTCGCGAGATCGGCGTTGAGACCGGCGGATCCAATATCCAGTTTGCAGTAAACCCGGCCGATGGCCGTATGACAGTCATCGAAATGAATCCACGCGTGAGCCGCAGTTCTGCGCTTGCAAGTAAAGCAACCGGTTTCCCGATTGCAAAGTTTGCTGCAAAACTCGCAGTCGGGTACACTCTTGACGAAATAAGAAACGATATCACCAAGGAAACGCCGGCGTCATTTGAGCCGACGATTGACTACTGTGTTGTAAAAATTCCGCGTTTTACATTCGAAAAATTCCCCGAAGCAGGTTCAACACTGGGTATCCAGATGAAATCCGTGGGTGAGACAATGGCAATCGGTCGTACGTTCAAGGAAGCGCTGCAAAAAGGTCTTCGCGGTCTTGAAGTCGGACGTAAGGGGTTTGAACTGATTAATTTTCCGTTCCAGACAAAAGAGGAACTTTCAAAAGAACTTCGTATCCCAAAAGCAAACCGCCTGTTTCTTATACGATATGCCTTTGAAAATGGTATGACCGTTGATGAAATCGCGGCAGCATCATATATCGATACATGGTTCCTTAACAACTTGTACGATCTTTACCAATTCGAAAAGACGATTACACCGGATATCCTCAAGAAAGACAGAGTGGATCTCAAACGGTTTATCAAGAAGTCAAAGAGTCTAGGTTTCAGTGATGCACAGATGGGTAATTTTCTGGGCATGGACGAAATCGCTTTCCGTACATTCAGGAAAGAGCTCGGCGTTAAACCTACCTACAAACTCGTTGATACATGCGCAGCTGAGTTTGAGGCATATACACCTTACTATTACTCATCATACGATCAGGAAGATGAAAGTAATCCGAGCGATCGCCGCAAAATCATTATTCTTGGAGGCGGTCCGAACCGTATCGGTCAGGGTATTGAATTCGACTACTGCTGCTGTCAGGCATCATTTGCCCTGGAAGAGATGGGAATTGAGTCGATCATGGTAAATTCAAACCCTGAAACCGTTTCAACCGACTATGATACATCTGACAAGCTTTACTTCGAGCCACTTACATTTGAAGATGTAATGAATATCATTGACAACGAGAAACCTGTCGGCGTTATTGTTCAGTTTGGTGGTCAGACACCACTGAATCTGGCAAAACGTCTTGAGGATGCAGGTGCGCCGATTATTGGAACAAGTGTTGCATCAATCCAGCGCGCTGAAGATCGGGATGAATTTGCAGCAATGATCAACAAGCTCAATCTTAACCAACCGGCAAATGGTATTGCCAAATCAACCGAAGATGCAATTTCTATTGCATCAAAAATCGGTTACCCGGTACTCCTGCGTCCATCATTTGTTCTTGGCGGCCGTGCCATGAAAATCGTTTACGACGATGATGAACTGCGGGCTTTTATCGGTGAGGCACAGGCGGCGGCGGAGAATCGTCCGGTGCTTGTTGACAAATTCATTGGTGATGCAATAGAGGTTGACGTTGATGCAATCGCTGATAACGAAACAGTCAAGGTATGTGGCATTATGGAACATATCGAAGAAGCCGGTATCCATAGCGGTGACAGTGCCTGTGTGTTGCCTCCTCATACATTGTCAAGCACTATCGTAGCGCAAATTCACCAGATAACCTGTCAGATAGCCCGTGAGCTTAACGTCATTGGCCTGCTCAATATCCAGTATGCAATCAAGGAAGATATTGTTTATGTTCTTGAAGTTAATCCGAGAGCATCACGTACGGTTCCGTTTGTAAGTAAAGCAACCGGTATTCCATGGCCGAAAATTGCAGCAAAAGTAATGGCCGGTACCAGACTTGCGGATATTGAAGAAGCTGTAGAAAAAACAATCGACTACTTCGCAGTTAAAGAATCAGTGCTTCCATTCAGTAAATTTCCCGGAGCAGATATCATTCTTGGACCTGAGATGAAATCCACCGGTGAAGTCATGGGGCTTGATAAGGATTTCGGCCTTGCATTTGCAAAGTCTCAGGAAGCAGCTGGAAATAACCTGCCCCGAAGCGGGTCTGTGTTTATCAGTGTCAAGAATTCAATGCGCCGTAATATCATTTTCATGGTAAAAGCCATGCAGGCAATGGGATTCAAGATCTTTGCATCCGAAGGTACCTGGCGTGTACTGAGTTCAAATGGTATCAATGTCAAGATGATACCGAAAATCGGGGAAGGAAAACCTGATATCATCGATCTGATCAAGGGTGGAGATATTGATTTCATTATCAATGTGCCGGCCGGACGTAAATCACAGATCGATTCAAAACCGATCCGCAGTGCTGCGGTTACACAGCGTATTCCTTATATTACAACACTTGAGGGTGCACAGGCAGCTATCAGCGGTATCGATTCACTTGAACGAACCGGATTTTCAGTCAAGTCAATCCAGGAATATCAGGATGTGGGTCAGAGTAAAACGAAGCGATATAAGCATGACCTTGACATGCGTACAGCAATGTGGAACTAAGTCTATTCAGGGGCGTAAAACTTGCGCCCCTTTACTTTTTCGTAAAAGCATCTCCGGAGCGGGCTAATGGCTAAATACATTTTCGTCACAGGTGGTGTTGTTTCATCACTAGGTAAAGGAATCACAGCAGCATCAATCGGTGTGCTGCTTAAATCGCGAGGACTTCGCGTTATTCATCAAAAGTTTGACCCCTATCTGAATGTTGATCCGGGAACAATGAATCCGTATCAACATGGAGAGGTGTACGTTACCGATGATGGCGCCGAGTCAGACCTTGATCTCGGTCACTACGAACGCTTTACCGGTGTAACCACCAACCGTAACTGCAACTATACATCAGGGCGGATCTACGACGCTATTATTAAAAAAGAACGTCGCGGTGACTACCTTGGCGGTACCGTTCAGGTGGTTCCTCATGTGACAAGCGAAATCTGCGACAGTATCCGCTCAGTTGTAACAAACGACGTTGACGTAGTAATAAGCGAGATCGGTGGAACTGTTGGCGATATCGAAAGTCTCCCCTACCTCGAAGCGCTTCGTCAGTTTCGTCAGCAGGAAGGCAGAAATAACGTACTGTTCATACATGTTACCCTGATTCCGTATCTTCACAGAGCGGGGGAAGTTAAAACAAAGCCGACACAGCATTCTGTAGGCCGTCTCAGAGAAATCGGTATTATTCCTGATATTCTTATCTGCCGTACCGAAAAGCATCTTGACAAAGACGTACGAAAAAAACTTTCTCTATTTTGTAATGTCGATGAAGAAGCGGTTGTCGAGTGCATGGATGCAGAAAACACCATTTATGAAGTACCTCTGCAGTTTGCGGAACAGGATTTAGACACTGTCATAGTTGACAATCTCGGTCTTCGCGGTGGACGCAGGAATTTGCGTCCGTGGAGAGAGTATTGCGATAAAGTGATCAATGCAGATCAGGTTGTCGAAATTGGAGTTGTCGGAAAATACAGTGAGCTTCTTGATGCATACAAATCAATTCATGAAGCACTGAACCATGCGGGGGCAGCACACACTGCAAAAGTAAAGATAACAAGTATCTCTGCCGAGGATATTGAGAAAAACGGAGCAGAGCACGAACTTAAAGGGCTTGGCGGTATTCTTGTACCGGGTGGTTTTGGAGCCCGCGGCGTTGAGGGGAAAATAAAAGCAGTAACCTATGCACGTGAAAAAAAGATTCCTTATTTCGGTATCTGTTACGGTATGCATATGGCAGTTATCGAATTCGCACGGAATGTGCTCAAGCTTAAAGATGCTGACACAACAGAAAACATTCAGGACACGAAAAATCCTGTTATCCACCTTATGGAGGAACAGAAGCGTGTAATGAATCTTGGTGGAACAATGCGTCTTGGAGCATTCCCCTGCGAGCTTAAGAAGAACTCTATTGTTCGTAAATCATACGGAAAAGATTCCATTTCGGAACGTCATCGTCACCGTTTTGAATTCAATAATGATTACAGGGAGCAGTTTGAGAAAGCCGGTATGTCGCTTAGCGGTCTCTCACCAAACGGACTTCTTGTCGAAATAGTAGAGCTTGAGGATCATCCATGGTTTGTTGCGGTTCAGTTTCATCCGGAATTCAAGTCACGTCCGATTGATCCGCATCCATTATTCAGAGATTTTATCGGTGCAAGTTTAAAGTGTGGCGGAAGGAAGATTGAAAAAAATGTTTGATGAAAAATTGCATGAAGAGTGCGGTATTTTTGGCGTTTACAATCACCCACAGGCATCACACCTGACCTATCTTGGACTTTACACATTGCAGCATCGCGGTCAGGAAAGCTGTGGTATTGCTGTAACAGACCGTAAAGAGATCTCTGTTTATAAAGGAATGGGATATGTTGGTCAGGTTTTTAAAAAGAAGGGTATTCTTGAAGGTTTACAGGGAACCTGCGCAATCGGCCACAACCGTTATTCAACATCGGGTTCATCAACAATAGAGAACGCACAGCCGATTCTTATTAATTCACGTGCCGGCCAGATTGCCGGCGCGCATAACGGCAACCTGACAAACGCTGATGAGTTGCGCCGCTGGATGGTTGATGACGGCTCAATTTTTTCATCAACAACCGATACTGAAGTGATCATGCATCTTATTGCGCGGTCAAAACGCGATTCTATTGACGCGATGATACTTGATGCACTCTCTGGTGTAAAGGGGGCATTCTCAATTCTATTTCTTACACCTGACGCAATGTACGGAGCACGCGATCCGCGGGGAATACGACCTCTGATCCTTGGTATGAATGAAGAGGGAAGTTATTTCCTTTCATCGGAAACATGTGCTTTTGACCTCGTTGGTGCATCAATGATCCGCGAGGTTCTACCGGGTGAAATGGTCAGAGTTGACAAAGATGGAATCACCAGCTTTAGGATTCCAGTATTTGAACCCGATATAAAACCGGCACACTGCATTTTCGAATTCATCTATTTTTCACGTCCTGATTCGTTTGTTTTCGGCAGTAATGTTGACAAAGTCAGACGTCGTCTCGGACGACGTCTCGCACAGGAACATCCTGTTGATGGCGCGGATCTTGTCATTGGTGTTCCCGACTCTGCAACTACAGCTGCGCTTGGTTTCTCTGAGGCATCCGGAGTACGTTTTGATATCGGGCTTATCCGTAACCACTATGTCGGACGCACCTTTATTCATCCTGCACAGTCAGGCCGTGATTTCGGTGTCCGCCTCAAGTTTAATCCTGTCAAGGGTGTACTCAAGGGCAAAAAAGTGGTTATCGTTGATGACTCAATCGTACGTGGTACTACAATGAAAAAGATTATCCGCCTTATCCGTACTGCACAGCCTGCTGAAATTCATTTAAGAATTTCATCACCACCAATTATCTCCCCTTGTTTCTATGGAATCGATATGCCGACAAAAGGGGAACTGATTGCGAACGAGCAGACTATTGAGGAGATCAGGAACTATCTTGAAGTCGATTCTCTTGGCTACTTGTCAATTGAAGGTACACTCAGCGCCACACCAAATCCACAGGATTTCTGTTCTGCGTGCTTTAACGGGAAGTATCCGGTTGATGGTGCAAAGTTCATTGAAGCGATGGATGCGGTTTCGAAGTGTAAGTAGTGTTCAGTATCACATCCATATTCTGGAACCAACTGATTATTATTGATACATTTAAGTTCCCGATTCTGTATAGAGTCGGGAATTTTGTTTTTTGTCAATTCCAAAATATGTAGCAACAATACAATAGTAATGCGGCTCAACCGGTTTTACACTCAGGGATAAAAGCCGATTCCAATACTTACATTCAGGGCATTTCCGGATTGATTCCAATCGTTGTGTTTCGATGGAGAATCAACGATTCGTTTGAATGATGGTCCAAAGCCACACTTTCCACTGATGTATACCCGTGATGACAGATCATACGAGGCATAGATATGCGGGACAATCGAATATGATAACTCATACCCCTGGAATGATTTGTATTTAAGCCATATTGGATAGAGTTTTTTAAAACCACCCAGCAGTTCAATTCCCAAAGTCGTTTTTTTAAACCATGTTGTTGATACTTTTACATCCGGATCTATTGACCAGCTGCCCTGTTTTCCCTGAGAGTCCTTTATTTTCGGGAAACCCGCTATATAGTAATTGTAATACAACTCTCCCCCATATCGTAATCGTAGTTTTTTATTCAGATCACCGGAAAATCCCATACCTAATTTGAGAACAACATTTTTTGAACCAAGCCAGACACCGGTATTTGTTTTATAACCAAGAGGAAAAACGATTCCGACTCTGGGCTCGATACTTCCGATACGTATTGCGATATATGTGGTAAAATCTCCAGCAGCAATTTTTCCAACCAGTGTGTCTACCGGAACTTTTACACCATTAACATTAATAGAATCCTTTTTAGTCAATGTATAAAGAATCGGAAATCCGGCAAACCCTTTAATTTTCCCATACGAAAAATAAGCATCAAATGAGAGTTTATTATATGCACTGAATACATCACGGTCTACAGGAAATGTCACCCAGGAACTTACACCGGTGGCAATCGGCCCGGTGTGAAAGGTGGTGCCCAATGCGGGTATGCAAAATATTAGTAGGAGGATAAAAACTAACATAGTTCATTCTTCATTCGGTACTCTAACTATTCAAATTAGTTCATAGCTGTAAAAAAAACAGGTTTATCAATAGACATTGTACAAAAATAATATCTTCCACCGCTGTTTTTTTAATTATAAAAAGACGCTGGTGCCAATGTTTGTTTTCTTTAAATGGTATTTTGCTAAATTCACCATATAGATCTCTTCATAACCGGTACTACGTCCCCGGATTACTTTTTTACCAGTAATCGTTTAAGATGCGCAATACACGCACATTTTTCCAGAATTATCGGTTTATTTCTTATTATTGGCAATGGTATAATTATACAATCATAAGGAATAAAAATGACTATTGAAAAAGAGATTATAAAAGCAGACAGAAACTATCGAAGGAAACTTTTTTCAGGATATCTGATTGTAATTATACTGGGTATTTTAGCCTGGAATTTCATTTGTCCGCCACTTTTAAACATTCTTGACAATTTGCCTAATAAGGAACGTGTCGAAGTAAAAGAAATAATAGCCCATTTGTTTTTATTTTCATTTATTCCAGTTGCGATCTATTTAATAGCCATTGGCCGTAAAATATGCAAATACAATGCTATGCCATACCCTGGAATGAAAGTTATACGGGATACTGTTGTTGTTACAGGCAAGAAAGCGAACTTCAGGGGTAAAACTTTGATAATTTTAGGGATAGTGGTGATTATTCTACTTATAACCAGCATGATTGCCACCCATTCAATTATTCTGCGCTTCAAGCATTCTAAATTTTTCAGTCCCTTTTTTATTAACGTTCAATATAACCCGAAATGTCCAACAGAAAGTTGGACATTGTGCTGATCTATTGGACATTCAGGGTTTAAAAGATGTCTACCAGTATGTTACTATCAGCCGGATCAATACCGGCACGTAACGAAATATCATTCAACCTTAACATCATATTTTCTAATGACAGCCGAGCCTGTACCATCCCTGACCTCATTACCCAGCTCAAGATTCGCAATGTAATTATCATTTGTTACTATCTTTTTACTGATAAGGTAGTCGATAAAAAGATGTACATTGAGCGTTCCTTTTAAGAAAGGTTTTCTTGCGACAAACGCTGTATATGTCCATTTGTTTGAGTTTACACCGGATTCATCACCGTGATTTCCCTTATGGTAAACATCATATACGACCCCGTCTGCTTTGAATTTACCGACGTATTTCGCCCATGTCCAGGAATCACCTGTTTTATTGTAATTCCAGATCATGACCTCCTGGGAAATATTCTCCTTTTTGCTGGGAAGAGCTGACAACGCCCAGAACTCGAATGCCATATTGCATTTCCCTTTTGTCTGCAATTCGATATCAAAATCAACAGTTAGTTTCTTACTGCCGGCCAGAAAAGGAAAACCCGGGTTAAGATTCGGATCATTATTCCACGGAGAATCTCCGTTCATCACTTCGGGATACGATAAAACCACATTCTTATCACCCTCCCAGTTCCACTTCCATCCGAAGAAATCATCACCTTTAATAATTGACTGAGTATAATCACCCGTCCTCGCATCCTTGTTCCAGACATTATTTACAACCCTGTGCTGGTCATTAACTACAAATGATTCCCAATCGTTAGAATACTCGGAAACCTCAGCACCCGGGATTGATCTAAATAGCAGAACGGCAACAGAAGCAGTAATTACTCTTATTAAATAACAATTTTTCTTCACAACATCTCCTTTTTTACAATATATTCTATATAGTTTACAGTACAATAATATACCCTGTACCATCAATACATTTACCAGCTTCCTGCAAAAAACAGCTGACAAGCCGTTTGTAAATAGTTACTGTGGTAAAAAATGTCACTTTGGGTCATTAGTTCTTTTGTTGTATTCAGTAAATAATCGAAATGTAACTTATTAGTATTTCACATTTTTTAACAACTGAAAGTACAGTCGCTTGAAATTTCCGTTTTTCTCCAGAGAACAGAAGTGCAGACAATCTCTCCAACGACGTCAGCGAATAAAGCCATACACACCAGTGAGCAATCAGCAGTTAACATCATATCTCTTAACAACAGTCGAACCGCTCCCGTCCCTGACATCATTACCCGGTTCAAAGTCCCGCAGTGTAATTATCTTTTGCCTTAATATTCTCAAAAGAGAATGGCAATTAAACCATTAGTGATCCTTTTCATTTTAAAAATGCACAAAAAAAGATACTTGTCCAGCAAGCTTTGTCATCGTTTATTTTTAGCGGTGATTATAGGGGGTACTTTTTAACAACAACAATCATTCATTCTATCTGATTCGCAGATAGGATGCGTATAAGGGAAGGGGAGCTTATAATGCAAATTAAAAAATTTGTCGTTATGATGGCTTTGGGGGCTGCGCTTACGACATCTGCGCAGGAAATCAATTTGGGTGGAACAGTAAAAGACGCCACCGGAGCTGCGATTGAGAATGCAATCGTTACACTCGCATCCAATACATCACTGAAAGATACCACTGACGCACAGGGTAAATTTCTAATTTCCACAGCCACTGCAGTGCGCAGTGGATTCAAATCTGGAATTTCCAGCAATGTTTTCAGTAATATAGGATTTAAAGGAACCACACTCAGGTTTTCCACTACTGTACCGGCAGGAAGTGGTATGGTTACACTCTTTTCCGGAAGTGGAAAAAGAGTATTTGCGATTTCTCTTGGTAAGATGGAGCCCGGGGTGCAGACCTGTGTGCTTCCTCAACTTGCTCCCGGATTATATCTGATGGATATTTCTGTCGACAACAACACAGTCACGCGCAAACTGATAAATACAGGCAAAGAAATCGTAGTGGATGGCCTCCATTCAAATGCAGCAGGCACCTCCCGGAGTATACAGGCAACCGTAGCGGCATTACCCGACACACTGAAAGTGAAATGCCCGGGCTTCGTTACTGCAATAAAGCAAATCGACTCATACGATCAGTCTGATATCACTATTACCATGACCGCAGAAAAAATCGCCGATGAAAATAACCTTTTTGGATCCATTCTCGGCAAAACCGATGCAGAAATCGACGCAAAGCTTGATAAAGCATTTCAGCAATTGTTTTACGGGAATGCAAATGATCAAAAGATCTATTTTGAAGGTGATGTCGGTGCCTACATATTAGACGTTAACCCTAGCGACAATGATGTTCGTTCTGAAGGTATGTCATATGGCATGATGATCGCTGCACAGCTTGATAAAAAAACAGAATTTGAAAAGCTCTGGGCATGGGCAAAAAAAAATATGCAAAATAACAATAAAACATTCGGTTGGAAAGCTGGTGCTGACGGAAAAATCCAGGATACGGGTCCTGCGCCTGATGGTGAAGAATACATTGCAGCATCACTTTTTATTGCTGGAAAACGCTGGAACAACAGCAACTATACAACAGAAGGTAAAAGCATCTGCGGTGCTATGAAGTCATTATTTTTCAAAGACGGAATCATCAGGTTTGTCCCGAATGCCGAGTACAATGACCCCTCATACGTATTGCCAGCCTTCTATGAGGTATTCGCAGAAGTCGATAACGGAAACCAGGCCTTCTGGAAGGATGCTGCAACAAAAGGACGCAGCCATTTCCAGAAAGTCTGCCATCCGACAACAATGTTAGGACCATATCTTGCAAATTTTGATGGTAGTGCATATACCCAGACCGTTAACAATACACCTGGAAATATCTACCGGGATGACTGCTGGCGTATTTGCCTTAACATAATGATGGACTGGCGTTTCAACAAAGCGGATGCTTGGCAGCAAACAACATTTGCCCCGAAACATGCAGCTTTCATGAAAAGTAAACACAAACCCCAATATCCTGAAAAGATGACACTTGACGGAGCAATTTATGGTGGCGCAGAGCATCCTGAGCCCTGCAAAGGACTCGTCGCTCCGCTTGGAATGCTTGCGTTCGCTATTCCTGACGACGAAAATGCCCAGTTTTTTGTACAAACACTCTGGGATATGGAAATTCCATCCGGTCAGTATCGTTATTATGATGGTCTGCTCTACATGATGTCTTTGATACATGCAAGTGGAAGATTCACGCTTGATCATTGATTATTCTCATCAGATAAATACACCTGCATCAGTTGCAGAGTAATAAAACAATAAGTGTCTGTATTTCAAATACAGACACTTATTGTTTTTAGTGCGTCCGGTGTAAACAAAACAACTCATCTGCTATTTGGACTAATATCGGGTTTTGTAATAACACGATGTAAAGAGTTTTGAGGAAACAGAATCGACCATTATAATTATTCTTGATCTGCGCTGTGCTGTTACATATTTTAAAACTAGTCGCTATTGTACCAAAAATAATTTTGTCGTTATAAATTCACTTAAAAGTCTCATTAGAAATTTAGTATTTATAGGTTATAACTATCTGTGCATCAAAATGATGGATTCATCACCCATAACTGTACTTGCATTAAAAAGGAGTAGCGTTCATGTCTTTTTTTAACCGTTTCACCACTGTCCTGTTACCACTAATGTTTACTGCAGTAATTTTTTACTGTGGCAATCTGCCGGAAAATCCCACTGATCCATCCAAAACAGCAATATCTGCAGTAATAAAGACAACAGATGGAAAGATCCTTACAAATTCACTTGCCGATACAGTTAATAAAAAATTTTTTGTTGGAGCAGCATTAAGACTAATTGAAAATTTTGACTCCATCCAGTTTTCAATATCTTTTAAAAATGATACCATTTTTGATACCATGCTTATCCCGTCTGGAATAGGGACGTCTTATAATGATACACTCTGGATAGAACAGACCTTTTTTTCTCCGGGGATCTATTATGCAACATTTAAACCTTATACGAGTTTGGGTACTAACC
The DNA here is from genome assembly GCA_012513915.1 of Fibrobacter sp. Lineage (GTDB taxonomy): Bacteria > Fibrobacterota > Chitinivibrionia > Chitinivibrionales > Chitinispirillaceae > JAAZBG01. The sequence goes on along the minus strand of JAAZBG010000196.1, from coordinate 186 downwards.
TCAGCCCCGCAACAATTGATATATTGATGGTTGAAGCGGATGTAATGCCTGAAAATCATAAACCGTCAATCAGCGTTTCCGGTGACACCATTTTTAAACCTGGAGATACATGCGTACTATCTATTACAAAAACCGATCCCGATACGAAACAACTTCTTACAACATCAGTAAAGGGTAAGCCTGAAG
>JAAZBG010000341.1 GCA_012513915.1 Fibrobacter sp. | reverse complement strand
GGCAAGTCTTCTTCTTTGCCATAGAGAGGGACTTGCTTGGCAATGCGCAGGCAGACGTGGCTGGCCTGGGGCTTCTCGTCGCCACCGCCATGCGAGATGCCGCCGAAGACGCGCTTTTCGGCGGCGGCATCCCCGCCAAGGACGCGAAACCACCAGCGCAGTTGGCCGCGTATGGCCGGTGCGCGCAGTTCGGCTTGATTCTGATCCGCGCCGGCACAAAAGCCAGGCGTAATAAATGACAGGTGCGCAGTTTCGTCCATCATGGCATTTTCTCCCCGGGATACATGGCTTTATTGATCCTATGGATGTCGTTGACGACTTGGAGCCAATTCGGGGTATTCTTGCCCTTCTTGAGCGTCTTGATCGTTTGCCACTGCTCCAGCCGTGAGCCCTTAAGAGCCCGCACCAGCGCTTTCTCTTTGGCACTGAAATCCGTGCGACCGCCCAGCTTCAGCTTGCCAACTTCGGCACAGAACTGCTCGGGGCTCAGGTCACTAAGCTCAGCATCAGCCAGTTCGTCCGGCGTCATGGTGGCTTTACGCGCCGCAGCTTCTGCCTCGCGTTTCTTGCGTTCCGCGCGCTCTTCGTCCTCGCGTTTCTTGCGTTCTGCCGCCTGGATGGCTTCTTTCTGGCGTTGTTTTTCTTTTGCGATTCGTACCTGGTAATCGCCGATTTGCTTTTGTGACTCTTTTTCGTCGTAGGCAAACCAGCCATAACCCGCGGCGGTTTTGGCGCCGACGCCGTGATCGCAGATACCGGCCAAAAGCCAGCGTTTGGCATCGTTCATGACCTGTTCATCGGCGTTTCGCAAAGGCAGGATTTGGAACAGGAAACTGGCGCCTTTTTCGACGACCGGAAAAACCAGCGGGATGGGGTTTTCGTTGTCGAAAGCCTCCTGTTGCTTGCCTTGGTAATATTCGGGATGATGTGACGTGCAAATATCTTCAGTCAGCTTGGCTTCACCAAATGGCACTGCCGCAAGAAATGACACGGAACCGGACAATGCCGCCGGTGCATTGGGCAGCGCAGAAATAGCCTTGTCCAGCTCGTCTTGCTTGCCCTGGTAGCCGAAGACCTTGGCGATGCGCTCTACCAGCGCGGGATTCGGCTGGGAACGCCACTCTTCCCGCGCAGCTTGTCGGGCAATACCTTTCAGCGCGCTGCCGGGTATCAGCGGATAATTCCGGAACGGATTGAGGCAAAGCCCGGCATTTTCCAGAATGCCGCCTGACTGGTTGACGATGAGATTGCCTTCCAGGCTGGCAACAAACTGTATGGCCCCGTCCCCGTACAGACGAATGGGCGCTTTGCGTGGTGATGCACGATGACAGACGGTGATGGCGTGGATTTCGCTGGCGCGAAGAGATTTATCCTCAGAGTCCACACGCACGAATTTCTCCAGTCGCAGGGATGGCGACTGGCAGAGGTCGAAGGTCTTTCCGAGGAGATCGACAATATCCTTAGTTGCGGTTTGCATCGTCATCTCCTTTTTTTGCGAAGCGGCGGAGGATACTGAGGTAGGCCATAGCTTCGGCGGTGACAACGCGGAGGGTATCGGACTGTTTGCTGCAAAGCCAGGACGCGAAAGCGCCGAGGTCTTCCGTACCGGCGTAGAGGCCGATGTCGCGGTCAGCGAGGTGTTTGATGATGGCGCGGAAGGTCTTGGCGTAGCCGGAATCGGCATTCTTATCGCCGTCTTCGATGGCGAATGCCAAGGCGCCGATGAAGCCGTTTTGCTGGATCATGGCGGGGATTTTTTTAACGACCTCGCCATCGTTTTTGCCCTTGATGGACTCTTTGGCGGCCAGGAGCGCATTTTTGGCGCGGATTTGTTCGAG
>JAAZBG010000195.1 GCA_012513915.1 Fibrobacter sp. | reverse complement strand
CATTTTTATAATTTGTTATAAGTTGTTACCAGATTTTCTTTCCCTTGTTTTTTCCCTTATGAGGGTTCGTAAACAAGGGTAGAACGATATAACACGATACATGATGTAATGGAAAGGACACCAGTGAAAAGTTTAGTATTTTCAAGGGTTTGACGAGATTTCTATAACAAGATATAACAGTTATTTAAAATGTACCCTATAGATTGGACAATTCCGGTTTTCAAAACCCTTACTATCAGACAACAGGTTTTAAAGGAAACCCTTGTATTCGAACAATGAATTTACAAGAAACCCTTTACTTCGTACACGTTGTAAGAAACACCCTTCGTTTTGGTCAAAAACAGTTTTTGACTCCAATTCAGATTAATATTACAATGAAAATGAATTGGAGGAAATTATGGCAAACAAAAAATTTACAGAGCAGGAAATGCTAGTTCTCAGGAATAGTAAATATGTGCTGGATGTATCTCCTAGCATTGTACATTTTTCTGCGGAATTCAAGAAAATATTCTGGGAGGAGCTTTCAAAGGGGAAGCTCCCCCGCGATATCGTTAAAAACCTTGGTATAGATCCAAATATCTTAGGAGATACAAGGATAAACGGTTTAAAAACCATGATTGGAAACGAAGTAAAAAAAGGTAATGGATTTCGTGATCTTAACACCTATACACAGGGATGTAATGGGTACCTTTCAGCTGAAAATCGTATAAAATATTTAGAAATGCAGCTGGCATATAAAAATCAAGAGATAGAGTTTCTAAAAAAAATTGTATCTTTAGACCCGGAGGCTCCGGAATGATTAAGATACCAGCCCATGCCAAATATCAGATTATTCATGATACTATACAAAGAGCAGACAATCTGTTGAACGTGATAACTATGTGTGAAATTGCCGGAGTATCACGTTCGGGATATTACCATTACCTTGCCACAGAAAATCTACGCTTGGAAAGAGAAAATCAAGATAGACAAGATTTTCTTATAATTCTTGAAGCATACAAGTATCGTGGATATCACAAAGGAGCTCGCAGCATTTATATGTGATTATTGCATCAAAATCCGCCTGTTGTAATGAATATCAAAAAGATTCGTCGTCTTATGAAAAAATACAACTTGCGATGTCCCATCCGCAAAGCGAATCCATATCGACGTATGTCAAAAGCTATGGCAACAGCTTACGTTGCCCCCAACATAGTAAACCGCGAATTCGAAGAACATGGGCCAAGAAAGATTCTTCTAACGGATATCACATATATAATAAACAATAAAGCGCCTCGATGTTATATGTCAACCATCATAGATGCTTGTACAAAAGAGTTATTAGCATGGGTTCTAAGTCAATCCTTGGAAATTGATTTTGTTCTAGATACAATAAATCAATTGGTAGAAAAACACGGAACCGATTTAAGTACGGAAACTTTAATCCACAGTGATCAAGGTTCTCATTACACCAGCATCAAATTTATACAATTAGTAAAAGATGCGAACTTAAGACAATCAATGTCTCGTAGAGCAAACTGCTGGGATAATGCTCCCCAGGAATCATTCTTCGGTCATATGAAAGATGAATTAGATTTGTCCAATTGCTATACTTTCGATGAGATAGAGAAAGCAATTACAGATTGGACAGAATACTATAATACCGACCGATATCAATGGGATTTAGTAAAGCTAGCGCCTGTTGAATATTACAAATACTTAACTACAGGAGTGTATCCTTTGATTACACCAAAAGCAAAAGGGTACAAAGCACAATCTGAGGCATTACAATAATGCCTCTTCCTAGCAAATATAAATCT
>JAAZBG010000194.1 GCA_012513915.1 Fibrobacter sp. | reverse complement strand
TTTTCACGATTTGTAATAAAACGGGCAAGTGCATATGCAAGGCGTGCATTCGGTGCTGTTTTTGGAATACCCCACCACCATCCGCCGGTTGACTGTGCACGGGTACCTTCATACTTGTATTTACCCTGTGCATCAAGCTCAAACGATACCGCCTTGGGCATCAGTGCAAGTCCCATATCATTTTCATCAGGAAGGAATGTCGGCATAGTCGGATCATCTTTCCATCCATGTACCAGGAACTGATCTATCTGTTGAAGCACTGACAGATACACTTTACCATCCTTGATACCGTTATAGATATTCGATCCTTTCCACTGATCCTGCCACATTGCAGGATTATAAACATTACTTTCAACAAACATCCTTTCCCATAAAAACATCCCTGCAACTTTATCAGTTGCCAGGCTGAGAATGTCTTCTTTAGTTGCACCAAGCTGGAGCGACTTGTCAATAAGATCAAGTGCAGTACCACCATAACGGGCACCACGATGAGCAACACGCCCCATCTTTACACCGTTATATTCAGTATTTGCCCAGATATTTCCAACAACGTAAACATCATAAAAATCCCATTCATTCGGATCTGCTTCAAGGGCATACCCGAAAGGCAGACCGTAACCATTGAGTTTCTTGAGTTCTTTGCCAATCCGGTCTTTATGCTTTGGAAAAGCAGTAACTGCATCAGCAACCTTCGACTTCAGATAAAACAAGGTCCGGGTTTCAAGTTTTCTTGGAATGTAGTAAGGTTTATCGTTGATATACCCCAAACCACTTGCCAGAGGATGATACTCGGCGAGATCCTGGTTAACAACAGAAGTATCCTGCGCAACATAAAGATCCGACATGAGCTCTTTTTGTACAAGGACATGTGTCATCTCAAAGGGAACTTTTACAAGTGCAATATCACCATGTTTTTTGGCTTTTTCGAGTTCAAGGAACTTTACAATATCCCATTCATTTTCGAAGCCGCCGATTTTGATTTTGCATTTGTGAATTTTCTCAAACTCAGGAATAATCTGATCCCTGAAAAACGTTTCCTGAGCTGGCATCATCCGGATCAGTACAGAAATTTCTTTCACATCTTTTTCTGCACATCCGACAAGCAATGCAAGCGACACCACGCCTGCAACAACTGTTAGAATTTTTTGGAGCTTCATAGATAAAGCCCTCCTTTCAGAATTCACATGTATTTGTAAATTTACTTTTTCCCTACTATTAAGTTAATTCACTCCAAATCCTGAGTAAAGTAATTTTCACATTATTAACTTTAATTTTCAATATAACTTATGTTAATTTAGTGAATTAATCGAGAAATTATACAAATTTGTGCGTTTAAACCTATAGGTTAAATCCTCACATTCATTTAAAACATACTTTTTTCTTTTACCCGACAATTATTAACCTAAAATCAGCAGTTGGATCGTGGTGCTATGCGCAAGCTATTATCCCATCTTGCTTTACAAAAATGCTCACCATACTGCACCGAGTATGCCTGCGCTTTTTGTAAAACAATCTGTAATAATATCTTGTGCATATCACTCATGCTCAACCGCGGAATTTAGGATTAATGATCATTGGTATACTAATAATAACAGCTGCTCTTTTGTCAACAGACAATTTTTCAAACCGGTTTCCATCACCAGCTGCAATCCAGATTCTTCAATAAATAATTAATTACTTAACCGGGCTGTTCAGAGGAGCGGCGTTATATAAAAGGATTATCTAATCATCCACACGACGATGAAGTTCAATTATATCATCGGCATTTTTTCTCAAACGTTCACTCATCGTTTCGAGCATATTGTAGGCAATCTCAGGTACTTCAAGCAGCAGTTTCTTAAAAGCCCCGCGTTTGATTATAAACACTTCACACGAATCACTGGTAACTGCACTTGCAGATCGTGGAGATTGCGTAAAAAGTCCGATTTCCCCGTAGGTTTCACCTACTTTAATCTCTGAAATTTCTGTTTTTATATCGCCATAGGATTTAATAACCCGTAGTGAACCATTTTTAACGAGATACAAATGTTCAGAAACCTCACCCTGAACTGAAACAGTCGTATCTTTTTCAAAAACTGCGTACTGTGAAATTTCTGCAAGTTTCATAAGTTTCTCTGCACTGACATTTTTAAATAACTGGGTTTTCTTGAAAAACAGTACCTTTTCAAGCAGGATAAAGGCATCACTGCGTAAGCGGTCTTCATTAGTACTCTTGTCAATTAAATCCCTTGCCGCAGTAGCGATATGTTTATTTGCATTTTTTTTGTGCATTACAAGAAGCTCCTTACTGATATTTCTTTCAAATACCTCGTTGTAATATACCATTGTCCGCATTGTGCATAGAACAGCCCAATCATCGTCTGAGCGTAAAAACAGCTCAAGATGTTCATTGCCGGCACTACTTTCAAAATGATACTCATTCCTGCCGCTTTTTCCAAGTATAGCCCATGACTCATTTTTCAGAAGTGGCAGAATCAATTCTCCAATTTTGTCATTCGATGTACTTTCGAGAATTTCTATCAGATCAAGCCGTTGCTGCTGTTCCCTTATATCAATATCTGTGTAACGCCATATGAACATATCTTTTTTATCAAGTAACACCATTGCATTAACAGCCCACAGACAAAGCCTCAGATGTTTCTCTCTGAGTGCCATATCAAGCATCGAACACAATGTATTGCATGCGGTATCGACTCCGATATTCATTCGAACAAAACATTCACGATAGACTACCTCCAGCTCTTTATGTACCCATGCATAAATGATACTGGAAATGAAATCACTAATCTTTACATTTCTACCTTCAGCTCGTATACTGTCAGTAAATATTCTCAGGCACCGGATAATTTCAAAAATCAGTTTCCTGTTTTTGCACTCCGGCAAAAATGTAATTAAAACATCCCATAATTTATGACCATTTTTTTCGATTATAACGCCCGCAATCTCAACATATTCTTTTGCAAGAAGGTCTATTTTTCGCAGACAATCAATCTGCAGCTCATTTATTGACGACTGCATTATTACTTCTACTGTTTTTTTAAACACCTGTTGCGACTGTGTTGACAGCATATTGATGAGATATTCTTCCCAGCCTTCAACTTTTAATTCCCCTGCAAGGTAGACACCAGCAGCACGTCTGTCAACCCATTGTGAACCTGTAAGACTTTTATGAAAGATCATGACCGAATCTATATCAGACTGATCCCCATAATTCCATAAGAATCTGGCAGCTTCAACCTGAACTCTCAGATGCTTGTCAAAAAGTAAATTATGTACATTATCTTTGAGGTTACGTTTCCATCCACAGTTCATTTTATTAAGTGACAATAGTGCATTGGCACGAATTCGCGGATTAGGATCTTCAAGTAATTTTTCGATAAATTCCCTTGTCTGAATCCAGAAGAACTGATGTAATGATCTGGCAATTGCCTCTTTTACCCTTGCATCACCCTCTTTTGTAAACATTCGTATCATTCGCTCAAGAGCACTGATAGAATCTCCGTTTGCCAGAAGTCTGACAGCAAATATTCGCATATCAGGCTCATCAGCATTACTATACTCCCTTATCAGTTGTTCCAGCTTACGGCTTTCATAATGACTCACCGTTGCAATTATCTGTGTTGGTTCAATTGTTGTCATCACCTCTGGAATCAGAGTTCGGGAATAGGTCTTACGAAGAAAGAAGATAATGCTAATTGATATTATGCTACAGATTGACAGCAAAATCAGGATTAAAATAGCATTATTTCCTAAAATAATCAGCAGTACGCCACTTGAAATGATAGCAGCTGGTTTTACAATTCCTTCAAGCAGCGTTTTTGCTCTTCCACGCTTCTCCATTTCAATCGCTGCGAAAAACATCTGATAAATTGGTGAAAATGTATTTTCAAAAATAACATACCGTAAGAACTGAATAATTACAAATGTTGTGAATAAAATCTGCAGTGTCCCACCCAATACAAAAGGGAATAGTACTATTGCTCCTGCAAGCAGTGTGACCGGTAAACAATAAAACAAACGGGTAAAACCGAACTTCCTGATCAGTGGCGGCAGTGCAAACCAAAGCCCTGCTATTGCAGCAAGCGCATGAAACAGATAGAATCCGAACTGAAACGAAACCAGCGTTTCTGATGTAGTAAATACTTTATGAGATATATTCCAAAATAGAAAATCAATTGAAAAAATTCCAACAAATACCACAAAGTAAAGAATTGCAATAAGACGGACAATTCGAATTGTTATGACATCATTCGCATCCGATAGAATATCACTGTTTTTAACCGGCAGATCTTCTCTGAACCGTAATCTGTCCTGAAAACGAATTCGTATTTTTTCTGCAAAATACCATGCCACCAGGAACGATACAGTCCATAAAACAACAACACTTTCAATTGTAAATACGTTAACTATTATTCTCGCAATACATGCACCGGAAAGCCCCCCGGCCATACCCCAGGCTGCAATCAGCGGGAAAACCTTCTTTGCTTCTCCGGTTGGGAAAATATCGTTGGCCAGAGTCCAGAACGTAAGAAACAGTATTGTCTTTGTAAGATACGAAAACGGATACAGCAGCAGCAGTACATAGTTTTTTAAAGGATGATTGTAATGCGTTACAATCATCATACCTACCAGTAGGAGCAGTAATACTCCCGAGATTACAAGCAATTGACGCGACAGTAATTTTCCGCGATCTATTCTGTCAATTTTTTGAAAAAAAAGAATAGGTAATCCGCAAAGTAAAATTCCATTGACAAGGTAAAGTTTGCTTAACACCTGCGAACCAAGGGCAGAAACGACAAGCGAGATTGATACATTTTCCCCTACAATCGCACCGCAAAATATAAATGCAAGCACAAATGCCGGTATATAGAATTCTTTAATTCTAACTATTCTCATGAATTGTAAATATACCGTCTGAGGTTTCTATACTCGATATGTAAACTGGAACTGTAATTGACAACTTTTTATCAACTAACGCAGGCACAGTGTTTATCCGGACTGGCTTTTCCATATACTACTAAAATAAAAAAGCGGGTAACATAAAGTCACCCGCTTTCTTGTATTTAACACTCTTTTCTTTCAGAATTAAAAGCTATATGTAGCACTGACCCTGTTAAACAGATGATGCTGAGGATGGCTTATAAGATTTGTGAATGTATAAGCGATATCTTCTGCTGCAACGAAGTCAATCCTAAGCCTGTTGTCAATATTTATACCAAATCCAAGACCAACAAGATCATTATCAGATCCGTCAGCAGCGACATTTTCTTCCCAATAACCAGCATCTGTACCATCAGATACGTAACGAATCACCTTTTGTCCGCCGACTCTGATTACAAACCAGTCTGTAAGAATATTTCTCTCAATACCAAAGCTGATTCTACCACCGACACTTTCTTTTGATACAGTTTTACCACTATCATGCTGTCCATAAAGAAATTCAAGACCGGCCCAGAAAAAACCCTTGTCGATATTGATGTTTAATCCGATACCTGCCGCAAGGTCAAAATTAGAAATATTTAATGTTCCAAGATCAAGATAGTCAAATTTCACATGAGGAACAAAATCACCATTAAGCACTGCAAGCGCTGTGAACATACGTGCTTCAGCTCTTAAGAAGACATCATTTTTTGCAAGACGAACGTACAAAGAGTCTGTAGCATAATTTGATAAAGGATCATCCTGTTTTGCAACTGCATTAATCAATCCTCCACCAGCTGAAACTTCAAGGTCTATAGACTTAGTTATCGGCCAGTTCAAACCAAGATTACCTTTATAGATGGATGCAACAGCTTCATCACCACCCTCTTTTTTCTTTTGAATGGCAACATACCCGCCACCACCAAGCATTGCACCGTTAGGAAGCACATAGCCGAGTAAGAGGTCAACTTTTCCAACTGGATCAGGTAATATCTGATCCTTCGTACCGATATAGTTTCTTGAACCGGGAGTCAAATAACTGAGCATTTCATCGCGGCGATTGAATACCGCACCTATTGACAACATCGGATACTGGCTACCGTTATCAGTATTCTGATTGAGTGAATAACTCATGATAGCACCAAAAAATGGATCAACCGGATCACGGTTTGATGCATTTAAAGCACCATACTGACCACTTGCACCGGCTGAATCAAGCTTGGGATTGTAAGAATAGACACCGTAGGAGCCATATACCATATTTGGGTAGATACTGATATTCGCTGGATTTTTAAAGACACTTATTTCATCCATAAAGAAAGCATCATGCCTGCCCATTGAGACAACACGGGCATCAGTTGCAAAACTACTGCTGGCATAGCACCCTAAAGCCATAATTACAAGCAGCGATTTTTTCATTGTAATCCTCCCATCATATGGTAATTATAACACTGTAAGTTCTGTATTTTCTTTTAAAGATAACGGATGTGCCTTTACATAAAGGCACATCCGTTCTTTGTTGCTATTATCAGAATCTTATCATTCGTTTTTTTCGAATGCAAGATAATTTTTTAATACAGCTTACTAATTAGAGAATACGAATGGGTAGACACATTCGGTAACATCACCGGGCTTATCAATTTTCTCAAAAACCCAGCGCATGATCCTTTCTTTTACAACAGTTTCAAGTTCAGAATCGTTAATCGTTGATTCAACAACCTGAGCAAAAAGAACTTTACCGAATTCATCAATAGCCCACTTAACCGTGATCTTACCAGTCAGACCCGGTTTATCACGAAGGCGTTTATTGTAGGCATAACGCAGTGCAGCCATATTCTGCATAACAACACGCTGAATACTTGCCCTGCTTCTTCCACCAGTGAGCGAACCACCTTTGACAAAGTCAGGTGCTTTGAGTTTCAGTGTGCCGCCTTTTTTCTTAAGATCAAGACCGCCACCATCACCGCCCATCAGATTACCAATAAGGTCATCAACACCACCGGAACCGCTTCCGCCAAAACCGCTTCCGTATCCGGCACCATATCCGATACCCGCAACACCTTTACGGCCTGTACCACCTCCACCACCGGACTTTAAACCACCGGTTCCTGAGATGATCGCATCAATTCCTGTAGCAAAACCACCTTTACCGAAGATATCCGCTGACGCAACAGTTTTACCTTTTACAGCACCGGACACGATACCAAGAACACCTTTTTGTGTAACGCGGGCACGTGGATCACCACCTCCACCGGATGTACCGCCACCACCTTTAGTCGGCTTTGGTTTAAGACGTTTTTTATCTTCAGTTTGTATATCTGCCTCTTTCTTCTTTTCCTCTTTTTTCTTCTCTTCAAGAGTTTTTGGAAGTTCAGCAGTTGTTGTTACAAACTTTGCAGTTCGTTCTTCAGGAAGCTTTTCGTAGAAGTCAGTTGCAACATTGACAAATTCCACATGAGTCATCCAGAACCCGAATGCCAGACCCAGTAACACAGATACAATCATCATATTTCTAAGGCGTGAACTGGTGTCGAAATAAAAAATGTCCGGTCTTCTTTTTAACAGTTCAGTAAACTCCTCATCAGTCAACAGACGTCCCTCTTCCTCTTCTTCATCTTCGGCCCATGATGAACCCTGAGCCTGTACAGGCTGCAAAGTTTTTTTATAGGAACCCGATGGAGGGGGTACAGATCTTGTGGCTGGAGGAACAGCAACGGCTGCAGCAGGAGGCAGACTTGACAAAGCAAACTCTTCCTCCTGAAGAGGAATAAGATCAACTTCAGCGCCGTATGCCTCAAACTGTGACTTTATTCGAAGAGCTTCTTCTTCCTCAGCCTCGCGCTTAATGCAGACAGGTTTCTCAAGAATTACTTTCAAAACCACATCCGGAGAGCTACCGGACCATTTTGCGATCCCAAGAGCAATCCCTTGTGCGCGACCAGGATCAGCACACTTTCGAATGGTTATTTTGTATTTCATTATTTGTTCCTTTACTCTTCGGACCTGGACATAACGGCAAAGTTCATCTTATTGTAACCAACACTACCGCATGTGTTCATGATTTTAAACAAAACATCAAAGTCGACATTCTTATCAACCTGAATTGTGATGTCACCTTCAATCTTGTTTAACGCCCCAAGACGTACCATCTCCTCTTCTGCGGCATAGCAGGATTTGAGTTTTTCCTCAAGCTTCTTGATAATCGGATTCGGATCCGTCTGAGGAATTTTGCGTACATCATCAGTAGGCACAACAGGTACGTTATCAACAAGGATCATATCATTCGCAGCAGCAACCTGAACATGAATCTCCTTCGGTTTTGTAATCGAGTTGGAGTTCGGAAGTACCAGGTTATCTGCATTGGTCAAAATACTACCCTCAGATGAGTAACTTTTCATCAGGTAGATAACAACCACTGCGAAGAAATCGATAAGTGATGTAATGATAAGACCAGTCGACTTAGCGGTCAGGAACTTACTTCTTCCATGTGATGCCATAGTTTAACCCCTAAGTTTTGCGATTGATAAGTTTGGAAAACCTGCTTCCCGTGCGACATCCATAAGCTGAACGATTTTATCGTAAGCAACCGTATTTTCGGCAGCGAGAATAATATCCTCCCTGTCTGGTGCTTCTTTGTACCGTTCGGATATCTTGAGCAGCCTGTTTCTCATTTCATCGTAAGCCGACAACGGCCGTAATTCAAATTCATCAGGATTAGACACAATAAGCATCTTGCGTGGATTCTGTGCAGTGTACACAGTATCTCCAGGCTTTACACTTTGCATCGGATTTCCTTCTGCCGTAGTCAGCATGATATTGTCTTTTTTTGTATAAATACTCCTAACAACGCTCTTGTTTTCGTCGCTTACGTACAGTAAAATTTCCTGTCGTTCGCTTACGACGTATGGTGTTCCGGTCGCAACATTTATGACTTCTTTACTTGTATTAGTAGGATCAACCTCTACTGTCGTATCAACATTTCTGTTGGTACGCGAAACGTAATGGTGAAATTCCTTGTAAAACAATGAAGGCATAAAACCGTTTTTCGCACCAAGAGTAACAACAGAATCTGTGATAATCATTGTCAGTAAAAGCTTATCTTCCTCTTCCGGCGGCGGCGTCTTGGACGCGCTCTCTGTCTGAGAACCACGACCTGCAGGCAGCTTAAGGTTGATTACAGATATTTTAGCAAATTCAGCCGACAACATTAACACAGGGATGAGCACAACGAGGAAGTTGATAAACGGTTTGAGATCAATATTTCCACCGTGGCCAGCCCCATCGTCAATCATTGGTTTTCTTGCCATTTGCCCCATATTTATTTATCCTTGGATATCGTTTCAGGATATCAATAAAAAGTGTTAATAAATCTTATCTTTACTTTAGTCTAATTGATTCAACGTTTGTCGAATCAATTTCGTTACAGAAAAAATTATTCTTCAACAGCATTGATAAGTTTTGTTGTCTTTTCATCCATATCTTCTACGATTTTATCAGCTTTACCACTAAGGATACCATGTGTAAGCACTGATGGCACAGCGACAAACAGACCGAACAAAGTTGCAGACATAGTAACAGAAATACCGGATGCAAGCTGCTGTGCACGTTGTGCTGCAGGCGCGTTAGCAATAGCATCGAAACATTCCATTGTACCAAAGATAGTACCAGTAAGACCGATAAGTGTTGCAAGGTTTGCAAACATATTCAGGAAGTGAACGTTACGTTTAATTTTCGGACCTTCTGTAAGGAATACTTCATCAACAGCTTTCTTAATAGCCTTTGGGCCTTTAGTACGATTTGCCAAAACAGATACGATACCTTTAGCAAGAGGAGTTCCCACACCGGATGCATGCTTAATTGCCTTTTCGTACTCTCCTGTCTTAAGATATTTTGAAATCACGTTTAAAAGTGATCTATTACCGCTATCACACTTGATATAAAGGAAATAGAATCTCTCTCCGGCAATAGCAATCACTACAAAAAGACAGAGAAGAATGAACCACATGATGATACCTGCAGATGACTGGAAACCGAGAAGCAAAAAGTGTAAAAGTTGCATTTTAAAACCTCCTAAAGATTTTATGACAGTTATGAGTATTTAATATATGAACAAATTTATACAAAAAATCCGGTAAATGCACCTCCTTTTTTACCGTATTCAATTTTTCTTCATTTTTAATTCTTCAATTTTCTGTTCCTCAAGGATCATGTTACGCTTTGCATCCATCTCAATTCTGTTAAGCTGCCTGATTTTGTCTTCAACAGGAATTTCCATACTGATAATATTCTGAATACGACGCATATTCCTGTCAAACTCATCATCACGTACGCCGCTGCGTGTCGTATTTGCAGACTGAACAGTTGATTTTCCACCCTGCTGCTTTTGAGTTGCAGCACCAGCAGACTGTATTGGAACAACCTCCGGCTGTACATATTCAACTATCTCTACGTTAAGCATCGGATCCGTAGGATTGATCTCCTGTATAACATCCTTGATTTTCTGCACCCATGGTGAACTTGCCAGACCCAACTCCTGTGCAGCTTTTAAAGCTTCCTGGTATTTTGGCAATGCAGCGTCATCAGCCTGGAGTTTCTTCTCCATCAACAAATCTCTATAAGCCTGCTCTTCGTCTTTACTGAGTCCACGCGGGACAGGTGCCTTACCAAACTCTTCACCAACCTGACGCAGGATTTTTCCTTTCATATAGAGCATCTCAAGGAACTTGTCGTTAGAGTTCTGCACTACTTCACCTTTTAACCCCTGTGAGCGTGACCACTCAATGTTCTGATAGAAGTATTCCTGTGCTTTTCCGTAGTATTTTTCCAAACCGGAAAGTATTTGAATTTTCGAAGCAATCTTCTGCTCTGCATTTCCAAACAAAGTCTGCCTTTCAATTGCAGATCCCATGTCGACAAAACCCATACCAATTTTGTAGGTTGCTTTCAGTGTCCATTCAGCAATACCAAGCTCGATAACTTTTGCATAATACTTTGCCGGCTCTTCAAGTGCTTTTGTTTTTGATCTGATAAGATCCTTAACTGCTTTTTCAGATGACGCTTTCAGTTCAATTTTCTGAAATTTGTTATAGTGCGCTTCACCGGCTTTGAAATAAGCCTGAGCAATACTTTCAATGTCAATATCACTTTCCTTATTGAACTTTTCATAAATTGACACAGCCATCATATAATTTTTTAGCGCGTCATCTTCACGTTTCATATTAAGATATGCATCACCAGCCTTTACAAGCGCCTGAACCTGCTTCAGGCGATCGCCCGCATATTTTGTGGCATACTGTGTAAAGACATTTGCCATTTCCAGGTTCTGCCCCATCTTCTCGTAACAAAGACCAATTGAGAAGAATGCTTCTGCAGCATATTCTGATTGGGGAAACTTTGCTGCCAGTGCATCGTATACTTTAATAGCGTTTGTATACAATTTCCCTTTTTCAAAGATAAGACCTGCGTTATAAAGTGCCATCGGTGTCTTTGGATCTGATGCATAACGTTCGTAAATCAATTCGAACATCTTTCCAGCCATATCAAATTGGTTCAGCTTCTGATAACACTCTGATGCTGACGACAATGAGGGAATCGCAAATTCCGCTTTTGTAATATTATTCGCAGCAATCTGATAAATTTGTGCTGCTTTATCAATCTGCTCATTCTTTTTGTAATTCTCGGCCGCACGGATATATGCATTTTCACGAAGTGGTGATTTTGGAAACTTTGTTGTCAGCATTTCAAAAGTCTGTGCTGCAAGCTGTAGATTATTCGCTTCCTCATAGCATACACCGGCATCAAACCACCCACGGTCTGCAACTTTACTTGTTGGAAAATCATTTGCAATCGCCTTGAATGCTTCGACAGCACCTTGAGTATTCCCGGTTTTCTTTATACCTTCAGCTCTCTTGTACATTGAACCAGCAGCAAGATCAAGAATTTCTGCATATTCAGGTGTGTCAACCTTCTGCCCCCTTAATAGTTTCTTGTATATGTCCATTGCCATATCATACTGACCGGCTGACGAATAGCTGTTTGCAAGCATTCTGACAGATTTTTCTCCAATTTTTGCAGTCGGATAAGAATCGCCAATCTGCTTGAACACTCTGATTGCCGGATCGTAATTCTTTGCAGCGAAGTGAATGTTTCCTGCAAGATAGAGTACTTCAGCAGCATTTTGACTTTTTGGATATTTTGCCTGAAACTTTTCTGCAAATTCAAGAAGCCGCTTGGTTTCAATAAGGTCATAGGCTTTGTCTTCAGTGATACCATCAGCAGCCATTTTCTTTTTACGGCAGTTATCAAGCGCTACAACAACATTATATCCCGCATCCTCCTGGGAAATATTAGATGTTGCCTTATCAGCATTCTGCTTGAGTCTTTCAGCCTCATCATGATCCATGCCAAGTGTATCAAGATCTGCCTGGTATGGCGGGTAAGCAGCAATGTTTTCCATGGCTACAAAGTTGAAATTTTCTGCTGCTTTTTCACAATCACCAAGTGAATTGTAAATATCCGCTACGTTATACCGGTATTCAAATATTTTCCATTTGTCGTCAGGAAATTTTGAGAAAAACTCCTCATACCGCTTAAGAGCCTTCTGATAAGCGTCCTTATCCTTCTTTTTCTGGGCAATCGCATGGTAGTAAATGGCAATATTCCCAAGTGCACGCTTAACTTCCTGCTTTGCGCCGTCAATAGCCTTTGCATTATTTGAATTCTTTTTATACCATTCACTTCCAGGCCCGTAGTCATCAACCAGATGTTCACGTTCTACATTTGCTTTTTCGTGATCTTTTTTTACAACATAACATTCAACCAAAGCCTGACGCGCCTCTGGAGCTTTTGTATAATAAGGGAATTGCTTGAGCGCGACTGTAAGCGCTTTAATCGCAGGATCAAACTGACCATGTGAACGGTTTTTCAAACCAATTGTATAAAGCACCACGTCTTCGTAAGGTTTACGACCATTTTTCTTGAAAAAAGAGATCGCTTCCTCTGCACCGTTATCAATATCTGAAAAAGCGATCGCCATATACTCAAGTGCCATGTCGCGGAACTCTTTTTTCTGATACAATCCTGCGTCGCATTTTTCAACATATGTATAGAACAGGTTAATCGCTTTATCAAAATCGCTCATGTTGTAATAGATTTCACCTTTACGGTAATGAACCATTTCCCATGATGTAAGATCGATCTCTTTCTCTTTTATCTTTTCAAGATGTTTTATCGCATTAACATTGTCGTGATCCAGATAGTAGAGATCAGAAAGTCTGAAATGTGCAGGAGATGAACGTGGACTATTTGGAAATTTATCAACTATTGACTGAAAAACAGACCTGGCGTTGTCAAGGTCTCCCATAAGTAGATATATATTACCCATTTGATAATATGCTTCACTTAATTTTGGGAAATCAGGGTATTCCTTTGCGAGACGTTCGTAATAGCCGAGAGAACGATCGTAGTTGGGAATAGGGTTAACCGGTTCAGGTCCGCGGGGATTCCTTTCATACGCATCCATTTTCTTTTCATAGTTTTCTTTAGCCATAATAAATGCATCACGATCCAGCTCGTAATACATGCCACCAAGAGTGTAGAGTACATCTGCACACCGTTCTGATTTTTTTGCGTTGCAGTTTTCCAGCAGTTTCAGGTATCTGTCAACAATCTCCTGAAGATTTTTTCCATCAGGTTTGTTTTTTTCAAAAGCAGCAGCACGCTCCTGAGCGATTGCCTGCTTTTTCTTTTCAAGTTCCTGAATTTTCCTTAACAATTCCTCTTTTTTTGCATCCTGAGCACTGGTTGACAGAACAATACTCAGTAGAAACGATGTCAGTGCTGCAAGCACTAACAATACCCGCGATCTTTGCTTTGACATGCTGGAAACACTCCTTTTATGTGCAACTATCAGACTAATTTACTGTATGTTTTCGAGCTCTTTCTTCAATTTATCGAGCTCATTATCGATCTTTTCTTCCTTTTTCTGCTCAGATGCCGGCAGACGTGATTTCATCATTCGTGTCGCCTTTGCGAGGGCATACTCTGCGTCTGTAACAATCTGTTCTTTCATCATGAAGAAACGTTTGTGTGATTTTGCTTCAAGGGTGTATTTAAAAAAGTCGTCTGACTCTTTTGAATATTTCTCAAATTCTTTCTGCAGCTCCGGTCGCTCCTCAAGTGTTTTGTTTGTCGGCTTTCTAAGTGCGTTCTTCTTTATTCTCTCGGAGAACGGAGAAAAACCATTAACAGTCTTGTCAAAACTTGACGAACGCGCTTTCAGATCTTCGTCAGTAATGAATTGACGTTTTGCAGTTGCAAGACTCTGTTCGAATGCAGACACCGCTTCAGGATATCGCTTTAACAACATCAAACCATAACCTTTAACCAGAAACGCTTCAGGTATCAAAGATGTTTGAGGATAAGAGCCAATCAATCGTTCAATTGTTGAAAGTGATGCATTGGGTTGATTAACTTTGATCCAGGCCCATGCAGTTCCAAGCAGTGCCTCATCACCATAACTTGAACCAACACTCACTCTCTGATAAGCTTCTACAGCAAGTTTCAATTTATCACCCATCTCGAAATAGAGGTGCCCCATTTTCAAATTTGCTGCATCCTGTAACGCCTGGTCAGCAGCCTGCTCCGTCGTATCATTTATAATATTATTTAAATTTGTGAGCGCCGCTTGTTCTTTATTGTTTTCGATATTAATAATTGACAACGTGTACTGTGCGTAGAGGTATGATGGTTCACCGGATTTAATCCCACTGAGTAACTGCTCAGCGACATTGTAGTTCTTTCTCTGAAAATGTATTTCACCTGCCAGATAATCTGCATCAGTTTTAATATCACTGTCACTATACAAATTTGTAATGAACGCGTGATTTTTCAATGCGTCATCATGCTTTCCCTCTCTGTAATCAAGAGCCTGAAAACCATAGATGTACTTTGAGCGCATATCTGATGTAGTGTACTCTTCCAGAGCTTCCTTATATACCTGACGTGCAATGTCGTTCATATAGAGGAAACGATAGCAGTTACCAAGATACCAGGTAGCTTTGTCATTCAGGTGAAAGTTAGGAAAAAGTGATATAACTTTTCCAAACGCATATGATGCCTCCCAATATTTCCCAGCCAGGTATAACCGCATTGCTTCACTATAGGCATCATTCGGTGCCAGTACCAGCTGATCGTACATTCTCTTTGATAGGCGTTGTTCACGGGTAGGCCCAAAATCTGTCGACACTTTAAGCATTCCGGAAAAAGAACGTTCGTCGCGGTTGTTGAGACTTTCATAAAAGTTTTCAATAAAGCTATACCCGAGATGAGCATCAATATGGAAATAATTGATCATTTCCGGAAGCGTATAAATGAAATTGTAATTAAATCCGAGATAGGGGATATTGTTATTTGTCCATCCGAGCTTGAGCCATAAACTGGGAATAAACATATACTTTACATGTACACCAAGGTGATGAGCTTTGATATCATCACCAACCAGTCTTCCTAATTCATCAAGACCCTTCGACATATTTGCATAATCATCCCAACCGCTGTACAGTTCACCTAAAAGGTTATCGGATATGTACTCAACATCACCAACAAGATTATCGTTAAATACGGCATACCTGATACCTGCACGAAAACGGTTTGCAGTTACTTCTGAATACTCATCCCATTTAATCTGTGAAGGCAGCAGATCCTGAACAACCAGACTAAAACCAAGGTCACCGAATCGATAATGATCAAGAGGATTGAGATAGATACCAAGGTCGATACCCGGGATGTTCGCCCATTGAATATCCCCGAACTGGTTCTGGATACGATACTTGATATTTGTTCCAAGCGTAAGCCACGGAAGCACGCGAATACTGTAGTGGCCCATTAACCAGTAATCCTGAAAACGGGCATCACCGTCTGTACTGATTACATAACCGCTGGATTGAGTTCCTTCCACTTTTCTTCGTTGAACAGTTTCACCACCCCAGAGCAATGTAGCACCAATGGTATGATTTCTTAAAATCGGAAGTTGTATGCCGAGGTGCTGATACCCGAGCGGCCCCAGCTTATCTCCATCAAACATAGACCACCGATAGGAACCAAACTCCAGGTGAAGTTGATTCACTCTGTAAAGCAGAGCCGGATTCACTAATGCCGATGACCAGTCTGTCAGATCCTGTGTAAAATCTGCCTGGAAATAGGGGGCATCATATCCACCCTCTGCATGAGATTTCGATTCTGTCCCTGCTAACAGCAACACCAACAGAACCAATTTTAACAACATTGGTGCATTTTTATAATGAGACATCAGCTACCAGCCTTCCAAATGGTTTATTTGTTCAATGGGATAACTTCAACCCGTCTGTTCTTCGCTCTGCCATCTGCTGTAGTATTCGGGGCAATTGGACGCTCTTTTCCATAGCCACGAGCCACTATTCGATCCTGACTAATACCTCTCATAACAAAGTATTCCATAACAGACTTTGCTCTGTCATATGAAAGTTGCAGGTTATAATCAGATGATCCCTGATTATCAGTATGTCCGGCAATTTCAATTCGGATATTAGGATATGCCTCAAGACTATTGAATACAGTCTCCAGAACATAATAAGATTCTTCCAGAAGTTCAGAACTTGCTGTTTTAAAGTTTACACCTTTTAGAATAAGAGTCTGTTTAATTTCCTGTGGTTTTTCATCAGGACATCCATCGTCATCTTTAAAGCCGTTGACAGTCTCAGGATTATTGATACATGCATCAAGAGAATCCGGTATGCCGTCTTTATCGTTATCAAAATCCGGACAACCATCAGTATCCATAAAGCCATCACGATCCTCCGGCTCATTCGGACACTGATCCTGAGCATCATAGATTCCGTCCTTATCATTATCAAAATCCGGACAGCCATCAAGATCTTCGAATCCATCAAGATCTTCAGGAACATCAATACACTGATCAACTTCATCAGGAATGCCATCACCATCCTGGTCTGTATTCTGGACCTGAATCAAACGTGCTGTTACCAGACCGATATCTGTACCGCTTTCACCGGCCGATTTAAGTGCCGATGAAGGTTTCACAAAGTAATTATACTCAGGATGTCCGGGAGAAACAAATTCAGGCTCTTTTGAAATGTTTGTCTGATTAACAACCGCAAGTGCATTGAACGACAATCTGTTTTTATAAATATTGTTATTAATAATACGTGATTTTCTGGATTCAGGCGCTACAAACACACCATACTGTTTGTTCGCATAGAGCACATTATTGCGGATAAGTACTTCAGATCTGTGTGCACAAAAAATACCACAGTACCCATTTTCAAGAATTACGTTATGATCGATACTCGTCCGGGTACCACGGGCACCCTCAACAAAAATACCGGTCCACTCATTTCTGTAAATGATATTGTTATTGATATCCGGTAATGAGATCAGTGCATGAATACCAGCGCCTTTGTTATCGACAATCATATTTCTTTCAATTATTGGCCGTGTATTCTTACAGAGAATACCAGTTGTACCGTTTTTAATGGTAAAGTTGGTAATCACAGCACCATCAGCACCAAGAACAACAGGACCAAGCCGGCGGCCATCAATAATGGTCGATACCATATCCTGTCCCTGAAGCACAACATTATCAGCCAGTGCGATGTTCTCGTAGTAAATACCTTTACTTACGTAGACGGTATCACCTTCGTTTGCCTCTCCCAGGGCAGCATGAATTGTCGGGAAATCCATCGGGACAACAATCTTCCTACCCGCAAACGACAGACTTGTACACACTGCAAGCAGCAGCAACACTACGATCTGATTTTTTTTTCTCATTTTCATTGATGCCTGGATTAAATTAAGGGCTTAAATGTTTGTTGTTCAGTTGTAATCTGAAAATTACTATCAACCATCATTATTTCAAAAATAGTTTGAATCGAAAATCTTGTCAACTCATACTCCTCTGAAAATAACGCCAGTGATTCATATACTGAATTCTATAGAAAAAAGTATATACTCAAAGTAAATGCAAGTGTTTTCTGTCAGAACCGATATAAATCTATTATAATGTTCTGTTTTGCAGCATTACACTGTAGTATCTTTCTCTTAGAAACCAGTTTTCAAGAGTATTTCATTTTTATTCCCGAAAACAATAACTTTTCCAGGAAATTTGAATGTCAAACAGCATCAGATTAAAAACTCTTTTAAAAACCATTATTTTACTATCACTACTATCTAATTCTACTTACGGCTTTGGCCAGAATAAAGTACAATATAGCAATTTTTCATGGAAAATGCTTCGTTCTCCACATTTTAACCTGTATTACCATCAGGACCAGGATACACTTCCCCACATTTCGTTTCAATGGTCAGAGAACGCATTTTCACGCTTGTCATCCGATTTCAAATATATGCCTAAAAATCGCTTCCCGCTAATAATATATGGTGATCCGAATCTTTTTGCACAAACAAACATAATCACCGATATAATTCCTGAAAATGTCGGTGGATTTACTGAAATGTATAAAAACAGGATCGTTCTGCCATTTACTGGTAATTACTCGGAACTCCGCCATGTAATTCACCATGAGCTGGTTCATGCATTTTGTTTTACAATTTTATACAATCAGTTCGGCGGTTCTATCCTTAGAAACACGGAACAGAGTGCCCCATTATGGTTTATGGAGGGACTTGCTGAATACTTGTCAAGTGACTGGAATATTGAAGCCGATATGTTTATGATTGACCAGACAATACATGGCAGTGTACCATTACCGGGTTATGAACTTGGTGGTTACCTTGCTTACAAAGGCGGACAATCATTCCTCTATTATCTTTCGCAAAGCAGAGGGTACGCTCTGTTCGAAAAATTTCTGGAGAATTTTAAACAGACCCATTCCGTCGATAACAGCATCAGGAATGTCTACGGCAAAAATACTGAGGAACTTGGGCGGGAGTGGATTCAGGAATTAAAAAGAAACTACTGGCCTGAAATAGGAAAAAGGGAACTTCCCACTGTCAACTCAGCTCCGGTCACTGATAATAAAGAAACGCGCGCTAATTACAACCTCCGTCCCCGCTTATCACCGGATGGCTCTAAAATTGCGTTTTTCAGTGACCGAAAGGATTTTTCCAAAATACTGATTACCGACCGTAAAGGGAAGCTGCTCTCTTCGATCAGTCAAACCGGATTTGGCGGATATTTCGAAACATTCCATCCGTTCAGAAGTGGTCTCGGATGGTCCCCTGATGGCACGAACCTGGTGTTTGTTACCAAAAGCAGCGGCAATGATGAAATCAGGATAGTATCAGCAGAAAATAAAAAGCTGCTGCGAAAAATCAAAACCGACCTTACAAGTATCAGCAGTCCTGACTGGTCAAAAGATGGCAAAATGCTGGTTTTCACCGGAATACAAAAAGGCAGAAGTGATCTTTACCTGTACAATCTTGACAACAGCGAACTACTGCAACTGTCAAACGATGTACGTTTTGAATCTGATCCGAGATTTTTTCCTGACAATAAGCGCATACTTTTTTCAATTGAGGATACGTCAGGCAGTGCATCCCGGAACGTTGGACCATACAGTGCCACACAATCCGACCTTGCAGTTATGGATATAGTAAACGGTACGGTAACACGCCTTACCCAAACCCCGTGGAATGAAAAACAACCCAGCATCTCAAATAATAACAACCACATTTTTTTTGTATCTGACAGAAACGGTATTGATAACCTTTACTGTGCGCCATCAGACTCATTACAAGATGCAAAACCGATCACTGATTTTACCGGAGGATGCTCGAATCCGGATATCGCTGACACAACACTTGTTTATACACTTTTCCAGAAATCCGGATGGAATGTCTGGATGATGGAAAATCCATTGTCCCATATAAAAACGGACACACTGTCACTGACACGATGGGTTGAGTCCTGTGTTGACACATCAAAACCTTTTTTCAAATTTGTCAAAACACCAAATCCGGACTCACTGAAAAAATCTGATTCCCCCGGCGTGCTGTCAAAAAAGAGAAAACCATATCGCAGGCATGCTGACACAACAACCAAATCCATCCGTGAGCTGCCGCCGGACACAAGTTCCAATCAGGTTTCCACTTTGGAGCAATCACCTGGTACTATAAAAGAACCCGCCGAAATCGACAGTGTTGAAAATCAGATTCATTTAACCGATACTACTAAACAGGTAACCGATACGATTAAACAGGTATCAGTATCTGTTGACATTCTACACAAGGATTCATCGGATCAATTAATTGACACATCAAAAATTACCGTAAAAACGGACTCGATACCAAAGCCGCTTCCAATTCCTTCACCGCAACCAATGAAACTGTCTTTTTCTCCTGACATGATGTCCGTCGGGTTGGGCATAAACACCTTTTATGGTTATGCTGGACAGTGGGTTGTTTCACTGAGTGATCTGCTTGGCGATCATCGTATTATCCTTGCCGGTGATGTTCAGGGGAATTTCAGAGATTATCTTCACGTTTACGGTGCTTACTACTACCTGAAACGGCGGATTGATTTTGGCTTTGGTATTTTTTACAATAAAGACTTATCCTATGCAAACATTTTTAGTGACTTTATTTACAAGGATGTCGACTATGGTGGTTTCTTTTCATCAGAGTACCCTTTTTCGCTCTATTCACGTGTCAATTTTGAGATTCTCTACCAAAACGGCAAACGAACACCGCAGGACACTGTTCTGCCAAAAGTAAAGCACACCACCTTACTGCCATCACTCAGTTATACTTTTGATAATATTCTCTGGGGAATAACCGGACCGATTAATGGTTTCAGAGCGACAGTCGGAGCAAAGGTCTCGCCTCCGCTTGACATGGTTAATGATCCATTTGTCTCCTGTGAAGCTGACGTGAGAGCTTACATGCACATTGTAAAGAGATTTGTCTGGGCAAACCGGTTATTTCTTGGTGCCAGCAAATCACTTGACAAAAGCAGGTCGGCACGACGGTATTTTCTTGGCGGCAACGACAACTGGCTTTTCTACAATGTAGATCTTGACGAGTATGAAAAAAACATTGATCAGACAACCTACTCCAGTTTTGTAACGCCACTGAGAGGCTTCTCGTATATCGGCCTGTCAGGTTCCCGGGTAGCACTTTTAAACAGTGAATTCCGGTTCCCGTTTATCCGTGAGATTTCTGTGGTCTGGCCGCTTCCGATGCAGATCCGCTACATCAGCGGTGCTTTTTTTACTGATATCGGCAACGCGTGGGATGGCGGGGAACGTCACAACAATATTCCGTTACCGGACAAAATCTATGGTGGAATCGGATTCGGTTTACGGGCAAACCTTGGTATTTTTATTCTTCGTTACGACCGTGGATGGCCAACTGATTTTCGCACCTGGTTACATGCGCCAACAAACTACTTTTCACTTGGAGCTGAATTTTAGGAGGGCGATAGTAGAAATAATGCCTGCATTATTTCTACCCTGTTAATAATTCTGGTCATTCCCATTCGATGGTTGCAGGTGGTTTGTGGGTGATATCAAAAAAGAGATCTCCCACAGTATCAAGTGCTGTTACCTGCTTCACAATCTGATCAAGCGTTTCCACAGCAAGCGGTTTGAAACGCGCGGTCATTGCCTCCTGAGATACAATCGGACGTAACACAATGCACTCTTTACCTGCACTATTAAGCATCGGCAGCAATACAACCGGCATCTGCCAGATATCATTATATTCGTCTGTTTTGTACAGTATCTCTGTCACGATGTGATCCACTGAACGCAGCTTGTCAAGTCGTTCTTTTGTCATGAACGCTTTAACAAGAGTGTATGATGGCGTATCAACAACATTCAGACCATACACCACGCGATTGACACTTGAAAATGAATTGGTAATTCTGGTTGACAACTCTTCAAGGAGTTTCCAGTCACATGGTCCTGCAAGCACCACCGGATGCGCATAGCTGCGTTCATCACCCTGAACCCCGACACTTTTTATCGGAAGTACATGAGCATGATACCCGTATTGCTTGACAAGATTATTTATCGCACTGCTCTCCTGAACCGAATCAACCGTGCCGGTGCCATCCGAACACAGAACACGTACGCCAAGTCCGGGGCCGGGGAAGGGATGACGCCAGATAAGTTCTTTGGGAATCCCCATTGATTCACCCAGTTCACGTACTTCATCTTTGTAAAGTTGTGCCAGAGGTTCAATGAGATTTCCTTTTTCGATCATCTCGAGAATTATATCTACTCTGTTGTGATGCGTTTTGATGCGGTCGGCATGTTTTGTACCCGCACTTTCGATAGTATCCGGGTAAATTGTTCCCTGTGCCAGCACCCACTCATCCGCATTGAGTTTCAGCTGATCAAACGCTTTTTCTTTTGCGGTAATAAACATATTTCCGATAATTTTACGTTTTTCTTCAGGCTCGGCAACATTTTTCAGTGCACGAAGAAAATCCTCCGATGCATCAATGATTTTAAGATTTGTAAACCCATTTGATTTCATATAGTCAAGAATCGCTTCAGATTCACGGTACCGCATCAAACCATTATCAATATGTAAACCAAGTACCCTGTCGTTACCAAGAATTTTATTGAGCAGCATAAAAGCGACTGTCGAATCGACACCACCTGACACAAGGAGAAACACATTGCGTTTTCCGCAGATTCTTTTGATTTCCTCAGCAATCTCATCAAGAAAATTTTTACTGTTCCAGCTCCGGACGCATCCACATAGATCAAGAAAATTTGATAGCATGGTATTTCCGGATGGTGTATCGGTAA
>JAAZBG010000193.1 GCA_012513915.1 Fibrobacter sp. | reverse complement strand
TACCGAAACCCAAACGTCAGTTAAAATCCAAAGAAACCAAAATCAGCGACCTGTAGTAAAAACATTCAGCTTTGGTAAATTTTACACCAGCTTTGAGCTGCGAAGAATTTTCGCTCTTCAGAGCTGTGATATACATACTCCGCACTCAGCACATGCGTCACTTATTTGTGCTTTACCGTTTTTTATTTCTATTGCATCCATAGGACACGCTGATGTACATGCTGCGCATCCTGTACATTTTTCCTTATCAACTTTAACAGCCATAATTTCCCCGCTTTATCTTTAGTCAATGCCGTACTGATCACTTCAAGGAAATGAATTTTTATCACAGTAGGGCGTTATTTTGAACGTATACACTATCCACGAGCCATCGTCTGTCCACATTTTGGACATTTTTTTTGATTACATGGTTGTCCCTGATCGTGTGGTTCGCGGTAACCACATGCGTGACATACACATTCACCACCAGGTCCTGCTCCGCCTCCACCCATTCTTCTCAATCCCATTTTATACCTCCATTTTATTAGTCCGGAGTATTTTGCTACTTCACAATTCCGGCTCAGGCTTACCATAAACCGGTTAATGCTTGAACCGGGAATAACACATACTCATTTACTTTGCTTCTGTTTCAATATCAGAAATTCTGTTGTTGATAGCCTGAAGAGCCTCCCCTAAGTTTTTCGCTTGATTTTTGAGTGATAAAAGTTCGTTGGCCGGCTGATAGGATACCGGTTGAGTTGTAAACGGAACACTCTGATTTGTCCAACCATGTCTCCAGCCCATACCCATACCAAATCCCATACCTCTGCCACGTCCTCGTCCGAATCCAGCATTACCTCGTCCAGGTATTGTGTTTGTGAATCCCGGCGTTGCATATCCTGCGCAAAGTCCTGCGCCTCGACCTGTCATCGGTCCTATTCCCATTGGGCCGGTTCTGTCTCCTCTTGGCATAAAAGCCTCCTTTTGAATGTTAAATTTTTTTAAAGCACCTCAAAATGATGCTTTGCGTTAATTGTTGTTATATATCAGCAATACACTGGCACCATACCAATTACCGTCTATGATTGCCCCCATGATGACGAAAACGATTCCTTCTTGCGCACATTTTCCGGTTACATCCCGGCATTGAAAACAGACTGATCAGGTCAAGATTGTTCGAATATGCAGTAATTATGTCTTCTATAGGACCCCGAACCCAGGAAATGACTCTAATGCCGTTATTTTCCAACATTGTTACAGCAATATTCGATATAGCACCACACATTACTACGTTTATACCCATTTGTGAACATAATCCAATTTTTTCAGACAATGTCATCTCTTTCACATCAACAGAGATACGTTGTCCATCCGTTTGCACAATTAAAAGGCAACAGGATGCATCGAACATTGGTGATACTATTCCATTCCAGTTGGTTATTGCAATTGTTTCCATAACAGATTACAATGCTAATTGTATGCCAGATATGATTTAGATAAAAATCAAGGAATTACTGCTGCAGTCGGGTAATTGTACTAATGCGATGGTGCAATGATCGCAATGGTTTATTGCATAGTTGCAATGTATTATAACGTATAAATTCCAAATGTGAACTGACTGTAAAGCCAAGTTGTTAAGAGTGGATAAGCGGCAATTCTAACTGCTGGAAATTAACTTTGAGAAGTAATAAACAGATGACAAAAAGAACATTCTTTTGTGAATAGAATGTTCTCTGAATTTTTTTACACCTGTTTATCATAAATTCTGTATTAGTTTGTCACAAGGTTCTGTTGATGCTTCGCAGAGTGTTATTACTTTTTCATATGAACCCTGAGACGTTACACCCGAAAAAGAAGTGATCACCTTTCCATTTTTAACAAATACGACATAGGGGATAACCTGCGTTTTGAACAGTGATGCTATTTGCGGATTCTCATCGATGTTTACACGATAGAAATCAACCGTTGATCCGTATTTCTCAGAAAGTGATGATAGTGTCGGCTCAATCATCTTACAGGGTGCACACCAGTCAGCGTATAAATCAAACACCTGTATCCGGGATCCGGCACTATCAAGAATTGATTTGAACTCCTGCGCATCAACAATTTTTTTTAACGGGTTTTCGTTAGATTGTTTTTCCTGATAAGTACCAAGATATACGCCTGCAACTACGATAGCAGTAACAAGTACTGTACCAATCCATACATATTTATTATTCAATTTCATAGAAACCTCCATTTTTTACCGGTTGACTGCAGTTTACAATCGTTAGTTCTGTTACTCAACACTAAGTAACTCTTTGAACAGGCGTTTGAACTCATTTTTCGGCAACGCTCCCTGTGTCATCTGCGGTTTGCCCTCTTTCGGTATAAAAAGAATGCTTGGAATACTGGTGATCCCAAATGATGCTGCAAGCTGGGGCTCCTGCTCTGTATTTACTTTGTAAATGTGCAGTTTACCAGCATAGTCATCTGATAATTGTTCAAGTATTGGTGCGACCATTTTGCAGGGTCCGCACCAATCAGCATAAAAGTCGATTACTGCCGGCAGATCACCCTTATAATTCCACTTTGCTTCACCACCACCAAAACCACATTCACATACTTTTTCTTTGAACGTATCAATTGTTAGATGTTCCATATGATCCTCCATTGTTTTTTTTACGTATATGCTGCTTTTCGTTACATTATGTAAGTAGAGCAATGCTTATGCCAGAATCGATAGCTCGCACCGGTTGATTGCTTTTGTTTAAAAATGGCCAAATGTGCAGCGTTTCTACTACTGCAATAAGTGTTATTGTAATTGCGACTATTAACTATCTACAAACCTGGTTAATAGTAACCATTAACAGTTAACGGGAAATATTGTATTAACAGTTGTAAGGCTCAGTGATGAGTTGCAGCATCACTCTTCAAAAGAACCGACGTGATTCTGTGCGGCAGACTAATTGCAAAAAGTTATGCAAGGAAATAGTTTGGGAACCAATGGGTTGGCGAAATTATAGAAATTGATGAAATTTTATAAGCGAGTGTGTCTATTTGAGTCGTGAGCAATAGGTTAATTGTATATGATAGGCATACCAACGCCGACTTCTTATAAATTTGCTATTTTCCCTTTGTATGCTAATGCTGTGTCGTCAAGGTAGTATGAAAAATAATGGAGGTGAGGGGAGTTGAACCCCTGTCCGGAAAACATTCAATATGGGCCGCTACATGTTTAGTCTTTCAATTAATCTCACCATACTGCACGCGGAGAGACACGCTTACAATACAGCCAGTATTTTTAATCTCATCTGAATGCCAACACCCTCATTCAAACCAGCGCCTTAATTGCTCAGACAGAAATAAGCGCGATCCCTGCCCGAGTTGCCGCTTTAATTAAGCAGCGATTGCGTAAGAATAATCTTCTGCAATTATAGTTTACCGGATGATTTACGAGGCCAACCGATATCCTCGACATGCTGCCCGCTATCCCCTGTATCCCGTCGATAGCCAATACACCCCCAAAATTTAAAAGAACTGTCAGGTTATCAAATAACCTGTCTGGCCTGAATATACATCCACCAGATCTAAAAGTGCAAACTTGTTATGCGCAATGTGCAATTAAGCTAACCGGCTTCTATCTGATCATCATCTCGTCACAATTGAAAAATACACCCGGTGATCGCAGCTACCTGCCGATTGTACCTTTGCAGACCGTATAAAGATCATCATCACTGTAAAAAGTAGTATCAGGCCCGGCACTCCGTATCATAAGGCCCGCTGGCAGGTCGAGCGAAACTGATGATGATGGTCTGATCTGGTAGGGTATACCCCACAAATCGATGGATGGATCCCGGGAGACATTCTTTTTGTTTTTATTTTTTTCTCTGACATAATCGCGCCATTGGAATTCGTTTTTTGATGGAATCGGGAGATTATTTGCTGTGAAGTCAAGGAATATCTGATGTTCGAGCTGATCAATTTCATATTTTGTCATAATCCTTTTTGTCAGATCAGACGATGATACAAGATAATTGATAAACTGCTGATGAAATTTCACTGCCAGAAAGATGATACCGCAAACTATCAAAATCTTCATGTATCCAGACATAGTGTGTCTCCGTATGATAGTGTCTTATGTATTATACCTGATTTAGTGAGTAATTACGATAGAAATCATACCACAGGTCGGAGTCCTTAAATTTTACAGGCGCATCATACCGGACTACTGCTGATTATTGCTGAGCTGAGGTGTTGGAGTGCGTATATTGCATTGTTAAGACGATTAGAACACTGTGCCAGGCATAAGACGCCCCCAGCTCAAAGCATCTGGATCACCTGGTCTCTCGACCATTCCGATGCGTCTTCTGTAGGAGAGATGTATCATTTTGATTTCAAAACAAATATGCCTCCCGCCTGAGGGGGAGGACGCGTTGCTTTGAACGCGGGAGGGGGCGTGGCAGATTGCCCACCCCCGCGAAAATCGATCAGAGCACACCAACAAGTTTTCTTACACTGTCAATTGTCTGTGATGCCACCTGACGCGCCTTTTCCGCACCCGATTTACGTAGTGAGGCAACGTAATCCATATTTGCTACGAGTTCTTCACGCTTTGCTCTGAATGGCTGGAAATACTCCCACAGAAGTTCGAACAACTGCTTTTTTGCATCACCATATCCCATTCCACCGGCACGGAATCTGTCGGCGAGGGCAGTGGACTGCTCCTGGGTACCAAACAGTTTATAAATAGCATAAATAATACTGGTATCAGGATCTTTAGGAGCTTCGACAGGGGTGGCATCGGTGAGTATCGACATAATTTTCTTCTTTATAGGTTTTTCTGCACCAAATATTTCGATATAGTTATTATATGATTTTGACATTTTCTGTCCGTCAATACCGGGGATCACCGCTATTTCGTCAGCAATCTCCTCTTCCGGAATTGTAAAGGCATTTCCATAGGTGTTGTTGAAACGGATCGCAATATCCCGTGCGACCTCCACATGCTGTTTCTGGTCTTTACCAACAGGAACTCTGTCAGATTGATACAGGAGAATATCTGCAGCCATAAGGACAGGGTAGGAAAAAAGCCCATTGTTTGGTGCCAGGCCTTTAGCAATCGCATCTTTGTATGCATGGCATCGTTCAAGAAGTCCGACAGTAGTGACATTGTTTAGATACCATGTCAATTCTGCCACTTCCGGGACATCGGATTGTATCCATAATGTTGATTTCTCCGGATCGATACCAAGTGCCAGAAGATCCAGCAGTGCATCATTGGTATATTGACGCATCATGTTGGCATCAGACAGTGTTGTCAGGCTGTGCATGTTTGCA
Source organism: Fibrobacter sp. (assembly GCA_012513915.1). GTDB lineage: Bacteria > Fibrobacterota > Chitinivibrionia > Chitinivibrionales > Chitinispirillaceae > JAAZBG01. The sequence goes on along the minus strand of JAAZBG010000193.1, from coordinate 32,522 downwards.
ATGAAACAGAACAGATCTCCACGACGCTGTGACTCAACCATTGGCCGGATCATCCCAAGGTAATTGCCGATATGAATCATTCCAGACGGTTTAATGCCGGAAAATATGCGCATACTCATTCTCCTTAAACAGAAATTCCACTATGTAATGCTTATTGTACAACTTAATAAAATAATCCCCGGATTCGGGGTAACCTAAATAAAATCATATAAGGCGCCCGGAGAGCGAAGTGCTGAAATGGCTGTGTTTAACGTGCACTGATAAAAAATTCCATATCATGCAACCTTGAACTGTCTGCTGTGTTTTCACTTAAAAAACCGGAGTACTGAATCATGCAGTCTGCCGTTTGAAAAAACAATGGAGCCATTGTACACAGATTTATTTCCCTGCACATCTGAGTAGGTACCACCGGCTTCGGTGATTATACATGCCGCTGCTGAGCAGTCCCACGGTTTGTCAAGAAGGTTGACCGTGCAGTCAAGTTTTCCGCTCGCAACGCAGACATAGGAGTAGGCATCCATGAATCCGTAACTGTAATCCCATGATTTCATGCATTCAAAAAGCTGTTTACCCTCAGTGGTATCACAAAGCTCGCGAAATCCAAGTGCACTGCCGATCACTCTTCCATCGGTGGGCGTATCTGACACACTGATCGGTTTTCCATTACAGAATGCACCGCTGCTTTTTGTCGCATAGCAGCAGATATCAAGTGATGGCAGATAGATCACCCCAACCACAGGAATTCCGTCTTCCTCAAGTGATATAAGTACGCTGTAGGTAGGAATATCCCGGATATACGGCCGTGTTCCATCAAGAGGATCAACCACCCAGCGTCTGTTAGAGGAGCCCGTATGTTCACCGGTTTCCTCACCAAGGAAACTGTCGTCGGGAAACGCCCCAAGCAGGTGTTTTCTTACCGTCTGCTCGCACTCTTTGTCGATTGCTGTCACGGGTGATTTATCACTTTTTATTTCGATTGATGTCAGCAGATACCGTTTATCTTTTTGAATTGATGCCGCAATTCTGGCAGCGGCAAGAGCACAATCAAGTTCACGTTGATAATTCATAGAACCTGTCCATAAAAATTTGTAATTGTATAACTAAAAACCTGAATAAACAACGGTAGAAAAATAAATTACCAGACAACCGGATACCTATCACAATTCTGAATTTCCGCGCCTCGCATGTCAAATCGCACGTAGCCAGTGCCCTTGTAGCTCTGGCATAACGGATAATGAAGAATGTGGCAATCCAAATGCCAGTTGGAAAAAATCCCCCGCCGGGGCGCCCCTCTTAGTAAGGGGGATAAAGGGGGGATTCTTTAATTCCTGGTGGACAATCCGGGTTTAAAAATATAAAGTATAAGCGTGTAAGGAATAACGGGAAATTAAATTGGAACTTTGAAACAATTTCGACATAATCTATTAAAGTATGATATAATTACATTGATTATATTTACTTGAAGGTTTGCAGCAACCTGAGATATATATCTGAAATGTGTTATTTTTTACAACTGTGGCTTGTGTGATGTCAGATATCGTAATTACATGTGGTCTGCATGATTTACCGGTTAGAAGTCCTCACTGCTCAGCTTGTGGAGAGTTGATATTATAATATGTTTTATTGTTGACCGGGGGATGGATTGAGGTTTCGGATCAAGAGGCATCGTAATTGTAAACTTCTGGTTGTTGGCCTGATTCTTGTTGCCTGTTCAAATCTTTTTGGCTCAGAAAAAGCAGAGCTGATGTCTACACCGGTTGTCAGATATTCAGGTTTCGACAGTGAAAAGCTTCGCGCCATGTATGAAATCGACTTCATCTTTAAAAAATGCCCAGACTTCTATGTAGTATATTGTAGTCCGACCGAGAAAAAAATGGCAGCGGACTTCTATGATGCCACAATTGCCTGGGCTGATTCTGTTATGTCGAATTCATTTAACGGTGAATTGATTATACGTAATGTTGAAACGGCAATGTCGATTACCGGGAAAAAAGGTCAGATCCTTTTTACGCCGATGAATGGCTGGAGTTTTGACCAGGACTGGTATTACGAAAGCTCAAAAATTTCAGCAACGACACTTAGAGTAAGAATGTGGAAGTTATTGAAGCCGGCACTTAAAGTAAAAACTCCGCAGACAAATTCATCCCTGGACACAAATTAGCATCACTATACGTTTCACGACAAAATGCTTGTATCACATTGACCCCGTTTTGTAGATTTCCAACTGGTATTTCTGGTGTTGCGTTGTAGGTTTCCGCTTGTGGCATCAGAGTGGATCTATTTTTTCTAAAACATTAAGCAGGAGGATTTTATGGCATCTGTAAACAAAGCGATTCTGATTGGTAATCTTGGAAGAGATCCGGAGTTCAAGTATACACCTGGTGGGCAGCCGGTTGCAACGTTTACGCTTGCTACCACTGAACGATTTGCAGATAAGAGTGGTCAGAAGCAGGAACGTACTGAGTGGCACAATGTTGTTGCCTGGGGAAAGCTTGCTGAGCTCTGTAATCAGTATTTGAAAAAAGGGCGTTCCGTTTATATTGAAGGAAGAATTACAACCCGTTCATGGGATGATAAGGATAATGTAAAACGTTACAAGACGGAAATCGTTGCAAATACATTACAGTTTATTGGTGGTGGCAATCAGAGTAGTCAGGGTGGGGGTGGTGCACCTGATCCAGAGTATTCCCAGAGTTTTCCATCATATGATATGCCGTCCGGCCCGTCAGGATCATCAGGTGTTGTTGAGGATGATCTTCCATTCTAACTATTAGTGTGCAGAGTTTGTTTAAGCTCTGCATATATGCACGTTATAATCAGGGGCTGCATTGATTATTATTGTATTGACCGTTTTAGCTCTTTGTACGTCAGCTTTTTTTTCCGCGTCTGAAACTGCTCTGTTTTCGATTCCCAGGGAACGTATCTCCCTTTTTCAGAAACATTCCGATAAAAACTATCGGCGAATATTCTGGCTTTTGCAAAATGGTCAGAAAACGCTACTTTTTATTCTGCTGGGCAATGTATTTGTAAATATCAGTTTAACAGGCTTAATTCATACGCTGCTTAGTAAGTTTCTTAACTTTGAATCTGAGATTGTAACATTATTTGTTGCAACTGGTGGAATAGTACTGTTCGGCGAGATTATTCCAAAGACACTTGCCTTAAAACATAATGAAATCCTTGCACGTATTGTAGCCATACCGTTACAGACTCTAATACGAATAACTACACCTGTATTGTCGCTAATTCAAAATGTTAATTCATTCTTTATTAATAGATTCCGTATTTATTTCAGGGAACCGGATCCGTTTGTAACAGTAAACGAATTGCGATCTGCAGTTGCAAAATCGTACAGGGATGGAGCGATTACACAGGATGAGGCCGGTTTTATTGAGAGAATTCTCGAGCGTGGACCTGAGCCTGCCCGTAAGTACATGATACACCGATCCAAAGTTCCGGTTTTTGATGAAACACAGACCGTTGCTGATACACTGGAATTGATGGCACAGAGTGGTGATACCGTTGCGATTGTCAGGGAGGACGGTAACAGGTCTCATGTGCGGGGGGTGATTCGGTTACCAACTATTTTCTCAGCACAGCAATCAGACCAGATTGTGAAATATTGTGAGGAACCGGTTTGGGCACCTGAATCGTCCGAGGTTGCGGAGCTTGTCAGTTTCCTTTTCAGTTGTGGTAGTCCGGATGCCTGTCTGCTTGATGAGTATGGTGATTTCAGCGGTTTGTTTAGTACGCAACGTGCAATAGATTCCATGTTTATGCACCTTTTTTCAGAACCGGTAAAAAGCCATACGCAATCGGTTGGCGTTGTGCTGAATGGCTCTGATGATTGTTCTGTATTGAGTACTTTATTACCTGGGGTATTACAGCAGGAGCAGGGGCAGTGGCGAACCGTAAATGGCGTATTGACAAATTATCTGGGTCGGATACCAAAAACAGGTGAGACATTTGCAGTTGGTGATAGTAAGTTCTATATTATATCTGCCGGGCCGACAAGAATTGATCGGGTACTTATTCAAAAGGATGGGAACGATGACAACTGAAGTACTGCTACTGGCTATAGCTTGTGGTATAACAATACTGGCGTTTTTAATTGCAATCAATGCTCATGGGCCATTCAGAATCAGTTTTTCGTATTTTCTTGCTACATTAATGCTTTCCGGAACAGTCTGGATGATCACCCGTTATGTGAATCAGGATCTGGAAATCAAGCGGTCAATAGAACTGACACGAATAGAAGAGAAGCGCAAGGCCGAGGAGGAAGCGTACCGAAAAGATGCTGAAGTTCTTGTGATGCAAAACCGGGTGTTATCAAGTTATACGTCAAAACTTGTCCTGCTTATTGCAAATGCTGTGAATCTGACCAACCAGATGCTCACTGTCAACCTGCAGAATAAGTCAGAGGATTATGAAACACTTTCGGGGCGTGCTGCTGAAACCAAACGTAAAGTTGATGAACTCTCGGCGCAGTATGATAAAATGGATTCCGTAAAAACATATCTTCCTGAGCAGTATGCTCTTGTTAAGGATGCTTTTAAAAAACTCTCTGAAGCTGTATACAGTTATAAAAATTACTATGTCTCAGAAGACTCTGTACAGGAGGCGCAACGTGAAAAACTGTTTCGTCTCAGGGCAAAGGAAGCGCTTGATAAGTTTAATAAAGCCGGTGCAATGCTTGGCAGATGACAGAGTGTACTTCTCTGCAGAAGTACCATTTTTTTAATAATAACAAAGAGCGTGCTTGATACCGGCATGTTTTTTAGTTATTTTGTAGAACTTTAACTTTGGAGTTTTATCTCCGGTAACCTTTTCAGGATGTTTGCTGTATGATTTTGAAGATGCGGGATATTCCTGAAGGCCATTCTGAATTTTCATTAGAATGCGATCTGGGTTCTGTGAAAGGTGATCTTCCACCACTTTGCGGTACAATGCATTGTGAGGGTGATATTAATCGGCTCGGGGCAGATATCTTTGTACATATATGCTACAGAGGTATGTTTGTTTTGCAGTGTTCCCGGTGCCTTGAGGATTACAATGCTCTGATCAGCGGGGAGCTTGAAGTTACTGTTAAGGACGCTCCGGGGCGTGATGGGAAAGCCAGTGATGATGAACTGGTTGATTTTTATTTTGACAGCGCACTAAATGATGAAATCGATTTGAGCGCAGCTCTCTTTGATGAAATAATGATTGAGACACCGATTATGCCTCTTTGCAGAGAGAGTTGTAAGGGTGTTGAAATTAAAGATAAGGATATTATCGTGGATTTTGATGGTGCTCCCAAAAGGAGTACACCTGAAGAGAAAGAGATTGATCCACGATGGGAAGCTTTGAAAAAATTAAAAAGTAATACATAGTTAAGGAGGATTCATGGCAGTTCCAAAAAAGAAAACGTCGCCTCAGCGTCGTGATCGTCGTAGAAGTCATCTTGCGTTAAAACCGGTGAAGGCAGTTCTTTGTTCTCATTGTAAACAACCTAAAACTGCACACCGTGTCTGCAATAACTGCGGATATTATGCAGGTATGGAAGTTGTTCAGCCTGAAGAATAATAGTGGTGGGCCGACATATTAATTCCTACAAATCTATTCTGGTGCAACAATAGATACCACATGGATACAATACGTCTTGCGATTGATGTGGAGGGTGGTGATTTTGGTCCTGAAGTAGTTATTTCCGGAATACTGGAAGCTAAAGCAGGATCATTAATTCCATTTGTGCCCTATCTTTGTGGTAATAAAGATAGAATTGAACAAATAATTGTCAATTCGGGGGGTAGAGACCTCTTAAAGAATTGTGAAATTGTTCACTGTTCTGAGAGAATCTCACCTGATGATAAACGATCAAGTGCCTGGAAACAACGCGCTGACTCTTCAATAATTCGTTCAATCACACTTCAAAAGTATGGCATCGTTGATGCATCAATTAGTGCCGGCGATACGGCAATTTTATTAGGGGCGGCGCATTTTATTTTAGGGCACACAGATGGTGCTTTGCGGCCGGTTCTTGCTGCATTTTTACCTACTGCCAGGCAAAAGCCTGTATTGATGCTTGATGTTGGTGCGAATCTTGAGTGCAGAACGGAGCATCTTGTTTCGTTTGCAGATCTTGGATTTGCGTATCTTAGCAAGTATCTGGGCCGGTCCGATGTCTCTGTTGCACTGCTGAATGTTGGCACAGAACCATCAAAGGGGACTAAAACAATTATTAGTGCCAATGAGATTCTTAAAGAAAAGTACAATAGCTATATCGGTTATATTGAAGGCAATGGTGTACTCAAAGGGTATGCTGATATTGTTGTCTGTGATGGATTTGTTGGAAATGCTCTTCTCAAGTCATTTGAAACCTTTTATATTCTTGCAGAATCGGTACTTGCAAAGGATGCCACTCTGCTGAAAAAATTCAGAGATCATATTTCGGTTATTGATCCTGAAAGTTACGGTGCAGTGCCATTTCTTGGGATTAAGGGCACCGTGCTGAAAGCTCATGGTGGTTCAACATCACGTGCGATTGCAAACTCAATTACAACAGCGCTTTCAGCGGTAGAAAAAGAAGCTGTGTGGCCAAAAAATATGCGACCGAAAGGTAATTGAAATCGTGGCAAACTTACAAAGTGCGCGTATCATCTCTGTTGGTACGTATGTACCGGAAAATGTTGTTACAAACAAAGATCTTGAAAAAATTGTTAATACGACGGATGAATGGATTTTTACCCGGAGTGGTATCCGGGAACGTCATATTGTACCTATGGATTCGCAGGTTTCAGCATCAGAGCTTGGTGCCAAAGCTGCGATCATTGCAATTGAACGTGCAGGTTTGAAACCTGTTGAAATTGATGGGATTATCTGTGCAACGTTTACTCCCGACTCTTTTTTCCCATCAACTGCATGCAGAATTCAGGCAATTATCGGCTGTTCAAATGCATTTGCATTTGATGTAAGTGCTGCCTGTGCAGGCTTTGTATATGCTTTAACTGTTGCAGATGGACTGATTAAAGCTGGTCGAAATAAAAATGTTCTTGTAATTGGTACCGAAGTAATTTCAAAAGTACTTGATTGGACCGACCGGTCAACATGTGTTTTGTTCGGTGATGGTGCAGGTGCGGTGGTGTTGCAGGCATCAGAGGATACAAAACGCGGTATTCTGTCAACCCATCTGACAAGTGATGGTACACTTGGTGACATACTTAAACTTCCGGCATGGGGTGAGAAACGCACTATGCAAATGAAGGGTAATGATGTTTTCAAGCATGCTGTCAGGATGATGAGTGAGGCTGCCTACACTGTTCTTGGTGATGCCGGATACGGGCTGGATAGAGTTGATTATCTGATTCCACATCAGGCAAACATCAGAATCATACAGGCGGTTGCAGAGCTGTTAAAGTTGCCAAAAGACAAAGTAGTAACCAACCTTGAGCACTTCGGTAATACTTCATCGGCATCAATACCGCTTGCACTTGATGAGGTGTGGGGTAAGGGATTGATAAAGAATGATACGATGGCACTATTTACTGCACTTGGTGGCGGTATTACTGCTGGAAGCGTTTTATGCGTTTTTTAACAACCGTTTACTAAGAAACTTAATGTTTTTGGAAATGTGCACAGAATTGGTTATTTTACTACCTGCGCACAGAGAACAATGATGATTTGAAGGAGTTTTTGATGAAGTATACTTTTCTATTTCCTGGTCAGGGTTCACAGGCTGTTGGAATGGCAAAAGACATTTATGATGCATTTCAGACTGCCCGTAATAAGATGGATCTTGCAAATAAAATCCTTGGCAGAGATCTTCTGAAAATTATCTTTGATGGTCCTGAGGAAGATTTAAAGGCTACACAGAATACTCAGCCGGCTCTTTTTACTGTTGAATCAGCAATTACTGATATTCTTGTTGAAAAAGGTAAAGTACCATTATTTACTGCCGGTCACTCCCTTGGTGAGTACAGCGCGCTCTATGCTGCGGGTATTCTTAGTTTTGAGGATGGGCTCAAGCTGGTTGCCAAACGTGGCGAACTTATGGCTAATGCCGGTAAGGAAACACCTGGTACGATGGCTGCTGTAATCGGAATGGATAAAGCGAAGATTATTGAGGTTTTAAAAACGGTGACATCAGGAGTTGTTGTAACAGCAAATGAGAATACTCCGGAGCAGACTGTTATCAGCGGTGAAGTAGCGGCTGTAAATGAAGCTTGTGAAAAACTCAAGGCAGCAGGTGCTAAACGTGCAATGATCCTGCCAGTCAGCGGTGCTTTTCATTCACCTCTTATGCAAAAAGCTGCAGATGTATATAGTGGTATCCTTGATACGGTTACATTTAATACGCCACGTTGTCCCATAATCCTCAACGTATCTGCAAACGCAGAATCGGATGCATCACAGATTAAGCAGCTTGTCAAGAAGCAGCTTGTTTCGCCGGTTCGCTGGGTTGAGTCAATTGCGTCACTTTCAGCACTGGATTTTGGAACCTGTATCGAAGTCGGTCCGGGAAGTGTTCTTAAAGGACTCGTTAAAAAATGTAATGAATCAATAAATGTTGTTTCCTGTGATACTGCTACAAACATATATTCACTGCTAAACTAAATTAAGTACAGGAGCTTAAACGAGTGATCGACCTATCTAATAAAACAGCTCTGGTAACAGGTGGAAGCCGTGGAATTGGCAGAGATATTGCAATAAGCCTTGCACAGGCCGGTTGCAATGTAGCAGTAAGCGGAAGAGACCTTGATACATTAAAATCAACCACAGATGAAATCGAAAATCTTGGCAGGAAAGCACTTGCAATCAGGTGTGATGTTGCGAAAGAAAATGACGTTGCAGAGATGTTCAGGAATTTTCTGGAAGTTTTTCCGGTTATGGATATATTAGTAAACAACGCAGGTATCACAAAAGATGGCCTGATTGTTAGAATGAAAGAAGCTGATTGGGATGATGTAATTGATACTAATCTGAAAAGTACATTTCTTTGCTGTAAAGAAGCCGCAAGGCCTATGATGAAGGCAAGGTGCGGAAAGATTATCAATATTACATCTGTTGTGGGTCTTATTGGAAACGCAGGACAGGCAAATTATACTGCATCAAAAGCTGGTATGATCGGTCTTACAAAAACACTTGCAAGAGAATTTGCAAGTCGTTCAATCAATGTAAACGCTGTTGCCCCCGGTTTTATTGCAACTGCAATGACAGAGAAACTTCCTGATACCGAGAGACTTATCGCAAACATTCCAATGGCACGTTTTGGTAAACCGTCAGACATTGCAAATGCAGTGCTCTTTTTGGCATCACCATTGTCTGATTACATCACAGGGCAGGTATTGACTGTTGATGGCGGGCTTGTAATGTAAAAAAAATTTTGAATATGAATAACATGTATCTTTTTTGAAAGGAGCTTATTGTGAGCGAATTGGAAACCAAAGTAAAACAGATCATTGCTGAGAAACTCGGCGTAAGCGAAGATAAAGTAACTACACAGGCATCATTTGTTGATGACCTCGGTGCTGACTCTCTTGATCAGGTTGAGTTGATCATGGCTTTTGAAGATGCTTTTGATGTTGAGATCCCGGATGAAGATGCAGAAAAACTGAAATCAGTTAAAGATGCATTTGATTATCTCTCAACAAAAGTATAATTTATTGAGATTTATACCTTGACTCTGCGGTTGATTGCGATTGACCTGCAGATCAGGGTGCGTTTGTTATTTGCTGTACTGTAGTTACAGCGTTGATTGGTAACTATCACATTAGCGTAAGGATTGAAATCGAATGTCACGAAGAGTAGTAGTCACCGGTATGGGTGTAACTAGTCCGGTTGGAAATGATATCGATACATTCTGGAGTTCTATTTGTTCCGGAAAATCAGGAATTGATCACGTTACAGCCTTTGATGCTACTGAGTATCCTACAAAAATAGCTGGTGAAGTCAAAGATATTGATTTCGGTAACTTCGTTGATGCGAAGGAAGCAAAAAGAACTGACAGAGCAATATTGCTTGGGGTTGCAGGCGCGGCAATGGCACTTAAGGACTCTGGACTTGATCTGAAATCTGTTGATCTCGAACGTTGTGGGACTGTCATCGGTTCTGGAATCGGTGGTCTTTCAACACTCGAGGCTGATCATACCAAGCTTATACAGCGTGGTCCAAGCAGAGTCTCTCCGTTTATGATACCTATGATGATCCCTGATATGGCTGCCGGGTTTGCATCAATGCAGTCCGGATTTAAAGGTCCAAACTATGCAGTTGTCAGTGCATGCGCGTCAGGAGCGCATTCTATCGGTGATGCATTCATGATGATCAAATGTGGTATGGCTGATGTCATGATGACTGGTGGTACTGAGGCTGTTGTGACACCGCTTGCGTTTGCCGGTTTCTGTTCAATGAAAGCGATGTCAACCCGTAATGATAATCCACAGAAATCAAGCTCACCGTTTGATGCAAAGCGTGATGGTTTTATTATGGGTGAAGGATCAGGAATACTTATTCTTGAAAGTCTCGAACATGCTCTTGCCCGTAAAGCAAGAATCTATGGTGAAGTTATCGGCTATGGAGCTTCCGCTGATGCATATCATTTGTCTCATCCTGCTCCGGATGGTGCAGGTGCACAGATAGCATTAAAAATGGCGCTGAAGAGTGCCGGTATTGATGCATCCACAATTGATTATATCAACGCTCATGGAACATCAACACCCCTTAATGATAAGTATGAATCCTGTGCTATTAGAAAAGTTTTTGGTGATCATGCAACAAAATTGAACATAAGTTCTACAAAGTCCATGACCGGCCATCTCCTTGGGGCATCAGGTGCGATTGAGGCAATAATCTCTCTTCTCGCTACAAGAGATAATATTATTCCTCCTACAATTAACTATGAAGACCCTGATCCTGAGTGTGATTTGAACTATACTCCAAATACTGCAGTAAAACGTACTGTAAAGTATGTCATGAGTAACTCATTTGGCTTTGGAGGCCATAATGCAAGCCTCATCTTCGGCAAATATGAGTCCTCTGCAGAAGGTAAATAATTTACTCAGATCGCTTTTCGGATCTAAGCATACTGAGGGTCATCCTGATCGGCCATTCAAACAGCTTGAAGATGTAGTCGGATACTGTTTTGATGATAGTTCGCTGCTCAGGTTGGCCCTGACCCATAAATCTGCAATTTCACCTGATGACACAATGGGAATTATGTCCAATGAACGTCTTGAGTTCCTTGGGGATGCAGTTCTTAACTGTCTGGTGACTGAATACCTCTACCTGACGCATCCGGATAAATCCGAGGGGCAACTATCTAAAGTCAAGTCTCTCGTTGTCAGCAGAAAAATCCTTGGCGAAATAGCAATAACGTTTGATCTTGGAAAATTCCTGATCTTTGGCATTTCTGAAGAGAAATCGGGCGGACGAAACCGTCATTCGATCTTGTCAAACGCATTTGAGGCATTGCTTGGTGCTGTCTATCTTGATGGCGGTTTGGCAAATGCAAAAAAAATGCTTGATAGATTCCTCTTCGGAAGAATTCAGGAGTTTGTCAGTGATGAGCGCAATGTCAATTATAAATCAAAGATTCTCGAAATGTCGCAACGGGACGGTTTCGGGATGCCACGATATGTAACAGTGTCTGCGACGGGGCCGGATCACGCAAAAGAGTTTAAAATCCGTATCGAAATCGCAGGTGTTCCTATGGGTGATGGTTCAGGAACAAATAAAAAAGTTGCCCAGCAGAATGCTGCTCAGATCGCTGTAATGAATTATGATAAAGATAAAATAGTAGCCTCAATTAAAGGAGACAAAAAAAATGAATTACTTCCTGACTGAAGAACAACAGATGATTATTGATACTGCCAGAGAAATCGCTCAGAAAAAAATTCTGCCTGTTCGTGAAAAGTATGATCATGATGGCATTTTCCCATGGGATGTTGTAAAGGCACTTGCAGAGGTTGATCTTTGCGGTCTCTATATTCCTGAAGAATATGGCGGGTTCGGTGGCGGTGTATTTGAACTCTGTCTTGCCGTTGAAGAACTCTCAAAGGTATGCGGAGGAATATCGCTTGCCATGGCTGCAACTGCACTTGGAACATTTCCAATCCTCCTTTTCGCAAGTGATGCGCAAAAGAAAAAATACCTTCCGGATATCGCTGCAGGAAAAAAACTGGCTGCATTTGGATTGACAGAAGCAAACGCAGGGTCTGATGCTCTTGGTATGAAAACAACTGCAGTACTCGATGGCAACGAGTGGGTACTTAACGGAACCAAGCAGTGGATTACAAATGGAGAAAACGCAGAAATTTACACCGTATTTGCGATCACAAATCCATCAAAAGGGGCTCGCGGGCTCAGTTGTTTCATTGTCGAAAAAGGTACCCCCGGTTTTACTTTTGGCAAGCATGAAGACAAAATGGGAATAAGGGCATCAAGCACAACGGAACTTGTTTTCCAGGATTGTCGTATTCCAAAAGATGCAATTCTTTCCAGAGAGGGAATGGGCTCGATCGTTGCAATCAATACACTCAATAATTCACGCCCCGGTGTTGGATCTCAGGCGCTGGGTATTGCTGCCGGAGCTCTTGAAGATGCTGTTAACTATTCACGTCAGCGTGTTCAGTTTGGTGTACCGATTTCATCATTTCAGGCTGTTCAGCATATGCTTGCCGATATGGCAACGCAGGTTGAAGCTGCACGTGCGTTACTTTATGCAACAGCACGTACCATTGATGCCGGCGAGAAAAAATTTGCCAAAGAATCTGCAATGTCAAAACTGTACTGCTCTGATGTCGCGATGAAAGTAACCGTTGACGCATTACAGGTTATGGGCGGGTACGGATATATGCGTGAATATCCAATGGAAAAACGTATGCGTGATGCCAAGATTACTCAGATTTATGAAGGTACAAACCAGATTCAGCGTAATGAAATTGCAATTCAGCTGATTAAAGGTGCAGCTGTTTAAAGGTGCAGCTGTTTAATCAATTGTAATTTAGTATAATTTTGGATATATTTTAAACATAGAGACAAGGCAACGCCTTGTCTCTATGTTTTTTGACAGTCCTGCTCCCCCTCTCCTATGGGAGAGGGGGCCGGGGGGTGAGGTCTGGTGAGGTGAGGTCAGGGGAGTATGAAAAAGATCGAAATTGCACCATCAATACTTAGTGCGGATTTCCGTAATCTTGAACGCGAAGTTAAAACGGTGGAGGACGCCGGGGCTGACAGGATACATTGTGATGTCATGGATGGTGTGTTTGTGCCTAATATTACTTTTGGGCCGCTTGTTGTTGATGCAGTTAAAAAGTGCGTGAAAATCCCGCTGGATGTTCATTTGATGATTGTGAATCCTGAAAAGTACATTCAGCAGTTCTGCGATGCCGGTGCGGATATACTGATGGTTCATGCCGAAACGTGCAAAAATCTTTCGGATGTACTTGATAGTATAAAAAAACGGGGTGTAAAGGCCGGTGTTGCGGTAAATCCTGATAAACCGGTTGAACTGTTCCTGCCATACCTTGACAAAATCGATCAGGTGCTTATTATGTCAGTCTATGCCGGATTTGGTGGACAGAAATTCATTACTGATACGATGGTAAAGGCAAAAGAAGTTTACAATGAAGTAAAGGATCGTTATCCGCACATTGATATTGAGGTTGATGGAGGTGTAAATAAAGAGACCGCATCAATTAGTAAAGAAAACGGGATTAATGTGCTGGTAGCCGGCAGTTACATTTTCGGCGCAGACAATTACAAATCGCGAATCGAATCAATCCGGTAATAACACAAAACCGTAAGAGCGAATCATCATTCGCCCTATGGAATCAGTCAACGGGGGACAATAGATGACACCACTGCAACAATCAACTATGCAGCATAATACTATCAAAATGTGGAACCATCTTTACCGTGGTCTGACTGGTATTGTTCTCGCAATTGCACTGATCGGATGTCCCGGGTGTTCTCCTGATGTAAATAATACAATGCCTGATAACGTAGAGATGGTAAGTGTCTGGCAGTATTTAAAAAAGTATAGCATATATCAGGACCGGATTAAGGATAGTCCATTTCTCTATAGTGATCCTGCTGCAATGTTTAATGAAATTGCAGACACACTTCATAATGTTCTGTATACAAGCTATGTAGATTCCGAATTGGAATACACTGACAAGCCATATAAGAAAACAAATCGTATTCAGGGGAACTCATCGGTTAAGGTAGATGTATTTCCGCTTACAGACTCCGTGTGTCTGCTTCAGATCAAATCTTTTATGAATGGCTGGGAATATGTGGATGGTAGCTGGGTATATGTTGATGTGTACAAGGAATTTACAAATACATTTTCTGAAATAAATAAGTACAGTGCTGTTGTTGTTGACTTACGAAATAATGGCGGGGGAGATCTTGAAGTAACTGATTTGATTATTGAAGATATGCTGCCAGCAGGGATCAGTTATCTGCGCTCGAAAGAACGTACAATTAGTAGAGAAACAGCAAGAACTGTGGATAGTGTATGGATGACAAAACGGGCTGCCCGATCGGAGTTTGCCAATAAAAAATTTGCTGTATTGATTGATGAACACTCCGCAAGCGCGTCAGAGGTTTTGCTCCTTGCATTAAAAGATGGAATACGTGCTCCGGTATTCGGGATGAAATCATACGGTAAAGGAATTGGACAGATACACTTAACGCGTCGTGACCGTCCGTGGATGCGAATATCGTTTGTTCATTTTTATCAATTGGATGGAACTGACTATCATCGGGTTGGCATCAGTCCGGATATTCAGACAGCACGGGATTCAACTATCTTCTATGCCGTAAAGACCCTGCAGCCATCCGTGCAGAATGAACAGATAAACTATCCATCATTGAAGAAGTACTTACCACATGATACTGTTGGCGGAATGTATAAGATCGTCGATGAACGTGATTTGACAGAATGATACCGTGTATTTATGAATAAAACTCTCACCATTGAAAAAATGATCTTTGGAGGGTACGGACTTGCCCGTACTGATACCGGGGTAATTTTTGTTGAGGATGCTTTACCGGGAGAGACTGTTGAGTGCAGTGTACGCAGTAAAGTTCAGGGTGTGCCGCTTGCAACTCCATTGAAATATATCGAAAAATCCGATAAACGCCGTTTGCCTTTATGTAAATATTATGATGAGTGCGGTGGATGTAACTGGCTCCATATAGATCCATTATATCAGGCAGATATCAAACGGGATATATTTCTTGACTGTCTGTCGCGTATTGGAAAAATTAAAAAACTTCCGGATGTCGGTAGTATAAATTCCCCTGATACAAACTACCGGATACGCGCACAAATTAAAACTGATGGCTGTGGGATGTTCGGTTTTTTTAAAAAGAAGACTAATGATATCGTTCGTATCAACGAATGTCCGCTTCTTGACAATAAGTGTAACGATATAGTACAGCGTATTCAGGGACGAACTATTAACGTTTCCAAAGCCGGATTAAAAGTTATTGCTGGAACAACAAAAGTTGCGTCTGATCCTGTACTTCCTGATTTGACATCTGTAACAACAGAACTTGTAGTAGGTGCTCACACCTTTATGGTTAAAGGGGATTCATTTTTTCAAAGTAACAGGTTTACAGCAGAGGAAATGGGCGTCTGGGCAAAACCGTTCGTGGGCGGAGACTATTGTGTTGATCTGTATGGGGGAACCGGATTTTTCTCAATTATGCTTGCGGATGTATTTAAAAAAGTGACATTGATCGAATTGGTAGGATCCCAGGTTAGCATGGCAAGAAAAAATTTTGACCAAAACGGATGTTCTCATTGTCAGGCTGTATGCAGTGATTCCGGAAAAATGCATCATTTTATAAAGCAAAAAGTTGATTGTCTGATTGTCGATCCTCCCCGTCTTGGCTTGACAAAAGAAGTAAGGCAGTCGATTCAGTCAATAAAACCGCATCAACTACTCTACATCTCCTGTAATCCATCAACCCAGGCACGTGATGTCGCTTCATTTATTAATAACGGGTATACAATTACGAACGCTGTCGTGTTTGATTGTTATCCGAATACAAGTCATATTGAGACCGGGATAGTGCTTTCTGTCGACTAATACACTGTAATGTTTAAGACACACATCCTCACATCCATCCATCCTTTCTTCCTTCTCACTTCCCACTTCCCACTTCCCACTTCCCCCACCCGCATACATGATGTATTTTACTGAAAACTGTACACACATTTTCCGGAGTGCGGGCTATGTTTGGTAATGGGGGATTGGATGCCCTTTTTCAGCGGGAGTTATCGCGGCAGCAGACCTGGGATCGGCTTGCATCCTCTCTTCAGGATGGTCAGTCAGCATACGTAGTTGATGAAATTCAAAGGTTTGGCGTTCTTATGCCAAACTGGTTAAGCGAGTTTATTATTGCGCTTGCCGTGGTTACCCAAAAATCACGTGAATGTGATCTTCAAATCTCCCTTATTGTGCCGGAACGTTTTGTTGCACTCTGTAAAAAATTGACATCACTGCCGGTAATTCCATACAACCGCAAGAATAATCTTCAACTGCTTGATTCTGCTGCACTGGTTCGTGAGGCAATGATTGATAAGCTCTATCTTTTACCGCACTCATTTTCGTCGGCTTATTTTGCGTTTAAAACAGGTGTTGCGCATTGCAGGGGTATTAGTGCCGAGCAACGTAATCAGTTTTTAACAGAAAAAGTTCCTGAAGAGATCTCAACAAAAACTGAGCATCTGAGCAAGGAATATTCGGCGGTGCTTGAATGCCGGTATATTGAGCCATCAGCGTGGACCGGTGTTGATGTCGAAAAGCATCCCCACTTTGGAGGATACGCAGTATTATGTCCGGGAGCTGGTGATGATACCAAGCGATGGACCGGTTTTGAGGAGCTTGTCAAGATCTGGGCTGATCAGAATTTTGTAATTCTCGGTGATGATTCCGAAGTTCGCATTGCAAAAAAAATCGGTCAGCGTCTGCCGCATCGGGTTGTTAATCTCACCGGGCAGACATCCCTTGAGGAAGCTGCAACGATTATCGCAGGTGCATCGGTGGTAATTTCCAATGATAGCGGGCTGATGCAGATCGCAAGCTATTGCGGCACTCCTGTCGTGTCAATCTTTGGAGGTTCGTCACCATCATGGCGCAGACCGCTTGGAAAAAACAATAAGGTGATTACATCACTGGATGCACCATGCAGATTCTGTTTTAAAAAAGAGTGTGCTAAGAAAAACTTTGAATGTCTTGTATCCATTCTTCCTGAAGATGTCATTGGTGCAGCGATGGAAATAAAACGCGACACAGGAGGGCTTAATAGTATATGAAATTTAACCTTTTTGTCACGTGCCACATGTCACTTGTCACCTCTTGCTAATGTCAACAACACTACATTCACAAAAGATGACCATTGTTTTCATGAACTCCATACCCGCACATATATGGCGTGGTGGTGAAAAATGGATGGTCAATGCGGCGGCTGGTTTACATGAAAGAGGTCATACGGTTATCTGCATCGGAAAAAAGGATGCAGTATGGCTTGACAAAGCGAAGACTCGTGGTGTCACTGTCAAACCAATGAATATTCATGCCGATTTTTCACCAATAATAATCAGTCTGCTTGTGGCGTTTTTTTTAAAGGTAAAACCTGACGTCCTCTGCTGCAATTTTGAAAAAGATGTCCGGCTTGGTGGTATAGCTGCTCGAATCGCTGGTGTCAGAGTTATCTATGTTCGAAAGGGCTTATCGCTTCTCTGCAATAAACTGCGTTACCGGCTTGCCTATAAATATTTCGCTGACAGGGTGCTAAGTCCGTCACAGTTTATAAAAGATAATTTTAAGCAGTATACATGGCTTGCGCAGGATCGTATTGACGTTGTGCATAACGGGGTTGAGATTCCTGATGTGTCAACGTTTGACAGAAATAAGATTCTCTCGATATGCAATGATACTGCACGTCCGGTATTATTCGGAGCTGGCAGTCTGTTCTGGCAGAAAGGGTTTGAGTATCTGATCGAGGCGGTCAGTTTACTGAACAAAAAAGGATATTATCCTCATGCAGTAATAGCAGGCGAGGGGGATGCTGCACCATACCGGGAGCTCGCGGTTAAATTTAAGGTAGACAACTATATACATTTTGCAGGGCATCGCAGTGATATCCCGGAACTTATGTATGGAGCAGATATCTTTGTTTTAAGCTCTATTGATGAAGGGCTGCCCAATGTTGTACTTGAAGCAATGGCAGTTGGAACCGCTGTGGTGGCATCCGATGCCGGTGGGACAAAAGAGATAATTGATGATGGACAAAATGGTTATGTTGTTCCAGTAAAATCCGCCGTCGCACTTGCAGAAAAGATAGAACTGCTGCTCTCTGATGAATCGCTGCGCAGTAAAATTGCAAAGACCGGTTTTGATTGTGTGAAAGAGAAGTTTACGATAGCGAAGAATGTTGAGGGAGTTGAGCGGCTGTTTTTGAAGAGCCTCAACACCCGGCACCCTCTCTAATAGGAATTGTAGAGGGTGAGAAATAAATATGGTCCATCTTCAGTACCGCACTTCCTTCGACTCCCCCTCTACACTTGTGGAGAGGGGGGTGAGGCTTTTCTGGAATTATTTACTAAGGGTTACAATTTTCAAACGATGAATATTCTGTTTTTGAATTCGGCAAAAGAATGGGGTGGCAATGAAAAATGGACACTGACTGCTGCTTCTGCACTTGCACATCGCGGTCATAACGTATTTCTTGGATGCCGGTCAGATCTTTTCAGACAGAAGTGTTCAGAGAAAAACCTTAAATTTGTAAGTTTCGCCTTTGTAAATAACGCTGATATTGTTACCTTGTTGAAAATCCGGCGGTTTATAAAGAAAGAATCAATTGATATCGTTATACCCACTAAGCAGCGGGAGTATATACTTGGTGGGCTTGCTGCAAAAGGCAGAGCAAAAGTTGCGGCCAGAATGGGAATTGACAGACCGCTGCATAACTTCAGAAACCGGTTCGCATTTTGCAAATTATTCGACGTTGTGATTGTTAATTCCACCCGGATTATTGATACCCTTTCACGTACTGAAGGTTTTGATCCTGCAAAATGCAGGCTGATTTATAATGGTGTGAAGATCCCGGAACTATCGCCGGAAATACGTGGACGCTACCGTCATGAACTGAATATTGATAATGATGACGTTTGCATGATGTGTATCGGGCGTTTATCTGCACAAAAGGGTATTGACTATGCGCTGAAAGCATTCGCAGAAGTTTACAAGGTTAAAAAAAATATTTGTCTTGTGCTTGTCGGGGATGGGAGTGGACGAAGTGAATATGAGCAACTTGCTGAAACATTGAATATCAGCGACCGGGTTATTTTTACCGGGTACAGAGATGATGTTTCAGGGTTACTGCAAGCGGCGGATATTTTCTGGCTGACATCACGATCTGAAGGAATGGCAAATGTCATGCTAGAGGCAATGGCACACGCGAAAGCGTGTGTGGCTTTTGATATTGCGGGTGTTGCGGAAGTAGTAAAGAATAATGACAATGGAATAATAGTACCGTTTGAAGATATCGCTGGTTTTAAGACTGCAGCACTGCTGCTTATTGACGATGTGGCAAAAAGGGATCTGCTCGCTGAAAATGGCTACAAAACGGTGGTGGCAAAGTATTCGATAGAAAAAATGTGTGCTGATACTGAACGTGAACTACTGATGCTTAAAGGGAACAGATAGGTGTGTATGGCTTTTAATTATGTTCTGGTATCTCATTATCGAAAATCCCAAGCACATCATTAACACTGATTTTTTTCAAACATTCATTATCACCACGTAAACAAGTATCACCCCGATGTCTACACGGACGACAATCGACATCAATTTTACAGAATTGTACATTTTTTCCGACCGGGTGAATTCTTTCAAATGGTGCGCCCCCCCAAAGTACTGTAGAGGGTTTGCCAATTAATGCACTGTAATGAGCAGGACCTGAATCATTTCCAATAAAGGATTTTGAATTTTCAATCTCATCAAGCAGCATATCCAGTGATGTCAATGTAATTATTTTAACATTTTCCGAATGAGAAAAGTTATTAAGCCACTCATTTGTGCGATGTTCCTGATCGATACCTATTACATGGATCGTATGGCCCTGATTACTAAGTGTTTGAATTAAATCTGAGTAATAAGGCCATGTTTTAGGTTTCCAGGTGGAATAGGGGTGAATTAGTATATAACCTTTATTCTGCTGCGTTGTCGTTATTTCTTTTGGGACATGTTGCAACCTGATTGTCTCATAAAAAAGATTTTCTAAAACCTTGAAATTATGTGTTGCAGATGGATAGGATACTTTTTTGTCGTAAAACAGGTTTGAACCTTTGTAAACGTAATATTTACGTTCCTGAAGCAGTCCGATCTTAATAGTAGAGAAAGATTGGTTGATAACAAATCCTCCCCAGATATTCATACTCAGATTGAAAGCGAAGTCGTACGAATACTTGTTAACAGAGGATATCGTTTTTTTGAATCCATTAACAGATGAGGTGTCAAGGTCTATAAATACTATAGGTAATTTCAGGTGGTTAACTATATCGCGACATTGCTTGTTTCCGACACAGATTACATTGTACTGTTGACGGTACAGACTCTGTATAAAGGGAACTAAAAGAAAAAAGTCACCAAGCCCATCAGTTTTAAAAAGCAAAACGTTCCTGGTAGGTGATTGTGCCCGTCTGTTCTTGCTGTAGATCGGTGCAATGAAAGTCCAATAGTACTTTAATAATTTCAGGTTGAATTTAGTCATGGTACAGCTTTAAGTGCTCTCAGTATATTTTAAAAGTGAACATGGTTCTTTAAACTAAATAAAATTAACGGATGTATCAAAGAAAATAGTTACATAATGCTCTAAAATATCGTAAAAAGTTATTGCGATGTATTGAATAGTTTTTGTTAAAACGAATTATCAGTCATTCCTACTGCATTGTTTCTTGATGTTGCTGGAATGAATTATTTTAGGTTAAAATCTGGAGCTTCTATAAAGCGGGTTTAATGCATAAAATTTCGACAGTAATTATTACGTATAATGAGGAAAAAGCCATTGAACGTTGCCTGAAGACGGTTGCAGGGTTCAGCGATGAAATCGTGGTGGTTGACTCTTTTAGTACCGATAGAACACTTGAAATTGTTAAACCGTTTACAGACAAGGTTTTTCAGCGTAAGCCTGAAACAATAATCAACCAGATCAACTATGCGACATCACTGGCAACTAATGAGTGGGTTTTCTGTATTGATGCCGATGAACGGGTGACTGATACACTGTGTGCCCGAATACTGGATCTTAAAAAAAATGGTTTTGATGCAGATGCATATTCTGTAAACCGGCTCAACTATTACATTAATGGTTTTTTCAAATATTGCGGATGGTATCCGGACAGAAAAATCAGGTTGTTTAATAAAACACTCAGCACATGGGGTGGACAGGAACCTCACTATGAGGTGATCATGAAACCTGATACTAAAGTTGCCTTCTTACAATGTGATCTGATTCATTTCACCTATCGGGATATTTTTCATCAGGTGGAAAAAATGAATCGGTTTTCATCACAGGCTGCGAACAGTAAACGGACCGGTTCTTTTCTTGTTGCACGAATCTTTCTTAATCCTATATTCAGATTCATAAAGACCTACTTTTTTCAACTTGGTTTTCTGGGTGGTGTTAGAGGATTTGCAAATGCTGGAATTGTATCATTTTATGTGTTTTGTAAATATCTCAAAATGTGGGAATCTATCCATAAGAAAGAAATTTATGATGTTGACAAAGAGATGTTTGATAAACCAGACTGAAAAGAACAGCTTCTGAATTTGAAGATAAAATAGTATAAGTAAGTAAGCTGCTATTTGGAGTGGGCATCAGTATGATTTTCGCGAAAAAATACATAGTAAAGAAAATAAGAGCGGGTGAATAATTTGAGCAGGATCGCGAATCGTAATGTGCTGTTCCTTCGTCCAGGCAAATTGGGTGATCTTGTTGTTGCAACTCCTTTTTTCCAACATATTAAAACTCAAGAACCATCAATTCGTATTATTATTGCATGCAGCCCCCAGAACAGTATCATAGTGCAGAATAATCCATTTGTTGATGAAATCAGAGTTGTTAATTTCCATTCACTTATGGATGTTATCCGGCTTATTCTCTGGATTCGTAAACAACATATTTCTCACCTGATCGATCTGATACCCGGCTTTAGTCGGACATCAACACTGATTGCCCGTTTTGTAAGGTCAAAAGTTACAACTATTGCAGGTATGCATAAACATGTGGGGCAGCGCTATTTCAATATTGTTACTAATACAGAGGGTTCTCATATTATCGAACGAAACAGGGTTCTGATTGAGACCGCACTTGGGTTAAAGTTTACAAGTGATTTACGGACCGAATTGTTTCCTCTTGAAAAACATATACAGAATGTTACAACATTACTTGCAAAAAATAATTCGCAGCTTCCGTTAGTAGGTATTAATTGTAGCGCAGGTGAAAGTGAACGGCAATGGGGCAAGGAAAAGTATATTGAGCTTATCGGGAAACTTCTGAAGTCGTATCAAAATGTCACCATAGTACTTTTTGCTATTGGTGAGCAGGTGGTATGGATCAGAGAAATTTTTAGTAAGGCAAATCGTATTATTATTGTTGCCGGTTATGATCTTCACACTGTGACAGCAATGATAGCACGATTGTCACTCTTTATCTCCCCTGATACATCACTGATCCATATTGCATCCGGGTATAAGGTACCAATTGTGGGATTATATTGTATCGATGGAGAAAATCTGGTGCGATGGCGCGCATATAACTGCATTTCAAGGGAACTGGTTGCAGGTACTACGCATAATGTCAATGAGTTGGCAGTTGGCGCAGTCGTAAATGCAGCAGATGAATTACTGGAGCTGGGGAGATTGGATAAAAAATGAAAATCAGCGGTTTCTCATTTGCAAGAAATATCACAAAGCTATACTACCCGCTTGAGGAATCTATTCGTTCAATTCTTCCGGTTTGTGATGAATTTATTATCGCAATTGGTAAAGGTGATGATGATGACACGACGCGTGCGATTGTTGAACGGATTAAAGATCAGAAAATCAAAATTATTGATACCACCTGGGATAAACCATCATACGAAAAAGGTACTATTCTGAGTGAACAGAGTAATATTGCGCTCAATGCTTGTAGTGGAGACTGGTGTTTTTATATTCAGGCTGACGAAGTGGTGCATGAAAAATTTCATGAACCGATTTATGCACGGTGTAAAGAACTGGTTGATGATACTGCAGTAGAGGGCTTATTATTTGATTATAAGCATTTCTGGGGTGATTATGAACATTATCATATCAGTCATGCCTGGTATCCCCGGGAGATAAGGATTATTAGAAACAGATGCGGCATTCAATCCTGGGGTGATGCACAATCATTTCGTAAGGCCGGGGAAAAGATAAATGTGGCAAAAGTAAATGCAGAGATATTTCATTACGGATGGGTCAGGCCGCCAGAAATGATGCAGATAAAGAAGCGGTATTTCGTGCGATTCTGGGGTGAGCGTGATGAATCTGAAAATACCAGATTTGATTATGGTTCTCTTGAAAATGTTCCCCGATATACAGACACCAGTCCAGTGGTAATGAAAACCTGGATTGCAAAGATGAATTGGAGAGGGCAGCTACAGTACAAAGGAAAATCAAAGATTAAAAATAAGCATGAACGGTTTAAATATCGGTTCCTCACATTTATTGAACAGAAACTGCTTGGAGGCAGACAGTTTGGTGGTTTTAAAAACTACAACCTTATACAAAGGTAGGAAGAATTTCAATGAAAACGATACTGTTATTTGTTATACTTGCTGTAATAGCAGTAAGTACATTTTCCCGAAGCTACAACTACAAATACGTTCTGGGTGTCAACGGGAGTGTTCACGACCGGTTCGCCACGTATGATCTTGGTAATGATGTTGAACAAAATGAGAACCGGGCTGTGATGCCTGCTGTAGAGGTGTATGGTGCCAGAATGTTTTATCTACCGGTGAATTTAAGAATTTCGCTGCCTCTTCATTACGAAATCGGTTCTGCGGTTGAGAAAACGATCAAGGATGTATCGCTAAATGACGGTACTATTGTTGATACGGAAAAAAGCACTCTTTTTAACAGCTTCGGCGTGTCGCCTGAGCTGCAGTATGAATTCATTAAAAAGCCTAAAGTCGATCTTTTTTGCGGTGCGGGTTTTGGACTGCACTATTCTGTACTTAAAGAGAATGAATGGTACAGGAAGAAACGAATCCTGGATGATCCCTATCTGGAAACGTACAACACATTTTGTGTCAGCCTTTGCGCATCAGCAGGTCTTGAATTTAATGTGAACAAATTCATTGGTCTTCGGGTGGTTTACAAATTCAGATATTGGAATCCTGTAAATGGTACAATCAAAAGCGACATATTTCCCTATAAAGGGGTACAATACAAAGAACGTTTCATTTCAAATCAATTGGGATTCGGTATTATGGTCGGACGTTAATCGGGTACCCCGATTAACCACCGTTTGCTACCGTTGGGACACCCCTTGTGGATGTCCGTATCATTACTGCCATAATGCGCAGCGCATTGCAGTGGCAGCAAGTTCGGTGCGTAAGCGTGTCTGGCCGAGGCGCAGAAAAGAAAATCCATTTTGTCTGAACAGATCACATTCATCAGTGGAAAATCCTCCCGGGGGCCCTATGAAACAGTTGATAGTTGATATCGAAGGATCAAGTGTTATTCCGGATGAGCCATCATAGTCAGCAGTGATACAGAGTCCGTTTATAAAGCAGGTTTGATCCAGTATTCGCGGTTTGTTAAGAACCGGAAGATAGGGATAGAGTGATTGTTTCATTGCGGCAATCATTTTACCACGCAGGCGTTCATCGTGTTTTCCCCACTTGTTTTCCCACCAGTTTTTCTGACATTGTGATGAAATAAGCGGGGTAATAGAATTAACGCCGAGAGCTGTTAGGTCCGTAACTATTGATTCAAATGCATCCTTATCAGGAATGCCGATAAAAAAATTGAATTCCGGTGTTATCTTGTCAGTAGGTATACTATGTATTATGATGCCGCTTGCACACGAGTTTTGGATTACATCAAGTTTACAAACATGTATAATGCCATCACCACACGAAACCTGAAATGTATCGCCATGCACAAGCCGTAACACCTTTACCGCATGACGCGTATCGTTTTCATCAAGGATGACTGTATTATTGCTTGCTTTCACAGCATAAAATAAAAAATGATCAAATTCACGCATTGGAAAAACTTTCTGGGAGGAGGTAATAAGTAGCAAGTAGTATGTAGTAAGTAGGTAAGAAACGCTATACACGCGCAGCGTGTATAGTCTTCTGACTCCGGGAGTATACTTGCTACTTGCTACTTGCTACTTGCTACTTGCTACTTGCTACTTGCTACTTGCTACTTGCTACTTGCTACTTGCTACTTGCTACTTGCTACTTGCTTCAACTGATAATACGCCTTAAGCACTTTCTGATAATATCTCACTGACAGCTGATTACTCTTTAATGATAATGTTACTGTGCCGGGACCCTGGTTGTATGCAAGAAGGCCGAGTTTGAAACTTCTGAATTTATTGATAAGAAATGTAAGATAACTGACACCTATCATTATGTTAATCTCCGGTTTAAGGAGATCTTCCATAGTAAGTTCCTGTAAACCAAGCTTTTTTGCCATTTCCTGTGCAGTTTCTATTTTTAACTGCATCAAACCAATTGCTCCGCTAAGGTTACCGCTTCTAAATCTGCCAAGAGCTTTTTCGTTAAAAAAACTTTCAACCTGAATAACTGCAATGAGTAAAAGCGGATCAAAACTGTACTGACGGCTATTTGAGTAAATCAGTTCTGACAGGCGGAATATGGACTGGTCTGTAATACGATTGTTGAGAACGGAACGTAGTGTTTCAGATATTTGAATAACATTACTGAGATGATCATGTTCTTTTTGACGTATCAGATTTTCTTTGCGTAATTCAACTAATGTATTGTCATCACGATGAGCAATTATTTCATTATGAAAGATAATACTGGTAATGATCGCAAGCGATGCACTGAGTATGATTACAAACAGAATACTGGTAAGTTCGGAAAACCAGACATTTTTCCCATATATGAGAAATCCGCGACGTAACACTGCCAGTATCCGATTCATTTTATGCTGTCTCTAATGGGATTGATAATACCAAGCTGCTCAAGTGGTTTTATCCTTTCCCGCATCGCGTCAACTTCAAACTTAATCTGTTGATTTGTTTGCTGCAGCGAGTGTAATTCCACTTGTTGGCGTTTAATATAGCGGCTTTGAATCCTGATAATAAAGAGAAGTGAAATAAACCATCCGCATAAGACAATTACCATAAATAATGCAACCGGACGGGAAATTCGTATACCGGTTTTTTTTGATAATTGACGTCCTCTCTGACGGATTGCACCTAATAAGCCTCCTGACGTTAATGATTGTGCATCAGGATAGACCGGGAATATATTATTGTAAGGAGCGAACGCACGTGAAACTGTGTGGTTTTTAAAAATAAGCTTTATTTCGCCACCTTTACCACGAACAACACTTAACAATTGAAGAAACAACTGAACTGCGGATTCATCAATACTGGTGATCTTTTCCAGATCAACGATGAACTGACGGTTCCGGTCCTCAAGGAGTACATCAAACTTCTCTTTCATCTGCGCTATCTGGTCTTTGCGAAAATGTCCTGCAAGAATAAGCCAGGTAGCTCCACCGCGTCCCTCGATTGTTATATCCATTGAATCATAAAACATCGATATCTCCTGATGCTTTACGCATGCGTTTGCATGAAAGCTTTCCTATTAATTTCCATTGGGCACTCGAGTCGAGAAGAATGTTGGATGTGAGTAAAATCCTTATACCCAGTGATGGATCCGGGTGCTGTTCGCTATTCAGTGTGGGCAGGCACCAGATATCAAGAGGTTTCTGCGTTTGAAAAAGAACTCTTAATCCACACTGTCTATCCTCAAAATACCATCGTGTGGCCCCTTCAATCTGAATGTGATCAATACCAATCCTGTCAATAGTTTGTTTACCGTTGATAATACGGACATCACCGCTCTGTAAACCAGGAAGGCTGAAGCTCAACTCGGTCGCAAACCGGAATGTATACGGTGTTAACGACTGGTTCGAAAATTGATACACGAATGAAAGTGATGACGTATTCTGTTCAAGTCCGTACACTTTTTCGAGTATAAGCGGACACGGTTTATCGTTTTGAAGTAATGCACCATGTTTGGTAAGTGATGCCCGTATACCGGTCGCATTTTTTGATACTTTGTAGGTAAATTGACTCTTAAGGAAGTTGCCGAGATCGGGGGCTTTTCCTGTCACAATATCTGCCGCAGACGTTTCCGGATTATAGAACTGGTCAGAAAACCACGCGCGGGATTTACCGGCTGACAGAATATCCGGTTTGCTGTGCTGTACGGGATTATAAGCGCTGCAGAGATTTATTGCGCGATCACGATAATCAAATTCAAAAATAGTTCCACCACAGCAATAATCAATGTAGAGTTTGACACTTTTGTTTGCCAGCAGAATGCTTTTGTTACCATTACGTAAAAAATCAGTAATTCGTATCTGCCCTCCATGGATACCAGCCCGTTCACTGATCTCCTTTTCCAGTTCAATCATCTTTGAAAAGGTCCAGAGTCTGTCTGTTGTGTTTTCAAATCCGCATTCTTTACCGGGAAGAAAACGATTGATATCCTGAATGAAAAAAAGTTCTTTTTTCATTGGTGAACTAATACGGGGATCAGTGATCTCGCTCACCTGGTTATACAGATCCATAAGTTTTCGTTGCATGATACCGATTTGATCAAACGAATGCAGATAATTAAGAAAATGTAAATCAACCGGATTCGCATTGCCTAACATTAAACTTGATGGAATATATTGCAGTCCAAGCGGCTGTGCATCACGAAGCAGTTCACTGAACGTGACCGGTTGATATGTTAGTATATGTTTGTCAATTTCTGATGCAGCATAATTGAGCCATCGGAACGGATCTGCTTCACCTTCCGCTTTGAGAGGAAACTGATACTGAAGTATCGCTATAAAATCACCCTGCGATTCATTTTTGTCTGATTCATAAATTTGTTCAATCCAATTCTTGAAATCAACCGGTGCAGTCCTGTGATGAATAATCGTTGTTGCAATCAAGGGTATTGAACTTCCGCTATGTTCAGCCATCCAGTACCCGCCGATTGATTGCAATGATGTCGGAAGCAGATCTTTCGAAACGACAAGGTAGTGCACACCGCTGTTTTTAAGAAGTTCAATCATCGACGGTTCAAAGTTGGAGAACGGCGGCATATACCCCAGAGGTGTTTCGCCGGCGATATCGGTGTATTGTTGAAGTCCATACCTGACATTTTCAAACGAGAGTTGTGGTGGTGACATACTGAGAAATGGTTCGGTATATCCTGTCAAGATCCATTCGAAGATTCCCTTTTTTTGAAAATCCCTGAATTGAGAAAGTAATAACGGGTTTATACATTCAACGATGTATGCCGGAAGGACAATATTAAATCTGAAGTGAGGATGCTCTGTAACAAGTGAGAGCAGGTTGCGGATACAACGATCAACGGATTCCTTGAGAACCGTCTTTGGCATTAGCCGGTTTTTATAAGGTTGCAGTAAAAGCGACAGCGTATTTCTTTTCATTCTTACAAATTATAATCCTGCATAACAATATTCAATCATATTTTTGTATAGTTGTTAATATACAGTCTTTTATTAGTGCCATACAAAAAAATATTTGCATTAATTATGAACCGGAGGTATAATTGAATTTTATTTATGACGATTACTGCAATTGTATTTTGATGCAATTAACCTTTTTAACAGCAATGGTCTTATGAATTCCTCAAAGTGCAATACCTCCCGGCAAAGAAAAACTTCATGACATCTCAACTGTTTTTACAAAAAGTGAAAATTTAAAATTGAATTGTTTACAATGGCAAACAGCAGATGAATTACTGTTTTTATCGACCAATAATCTGATAAAATGGCGGGAAATTAATTTGTGATTCAGTGAAATAATACAACTGAATTAATTATTTGTAAATGTAGAATTAATTAATAACCTGTAAATATGTAGCGTTTTACTTAATCGAAAAAAAAGTATTTTTCTTTGAATTATTATTAAATACAATTTATATTATATGCACTTCAAATAATTAATTTAAAATCCTCTGGAGGGATCTATTTATGGCCAAGTATGTGTATTTTTTCGGTGGTGGAAAAGCAGATGGTAATGAATCGATGAAAAATCTTCTCGGCGGTAAAGGTGCGAATCTTGCCGAGATGGCTGGGAATCCTGCACTAAAACTTCCGGTTCCGCCAGGCTTTACAATCACTACAGATGTCTGCACTTACTACTATGCTAATAAAAGAAATTATCCGAAAGAATTAAAATCACAAGTTGATGCAGCACTCAAAAGTGTTGAAAAACTAATGGGTAAAAAGTTCGGAGATCCGGTTAATCCACTGCTTGTATCAGTGCGAAGCGGTGCCCGCAAGTCAATGCCCGGTATGATGGACACTGTTCTGAATGTTGGTCTTAACGATATCACTGTTCAGGGACTTATTGACAAAACAAATAATCCCCGTTTTGCTTACGATGCATACCGTCGCTTAATCATGATGTACGCTGATGTCGTAATGGAAAAAGCGGAAGGAATCGAGCCAAAGAGCGGCAAGGGTATCAGAAAAATTCTTGATGAACGTCTTGAACAGCTGAAACATGAAAAAGGTTATAAGCTCGATACGGAAATATCTGCTGATGAGCTCAAGGCTCTTGTTGCAGAGTTTAAACAGATTGTCAAGGAACAGCTTGGCAAACCATTTCCTGAGGATCCTCAGGATCAGCTCTGGGGTGGTATCGGCGCAGTGTTTTTGAGCTGGAATGGAAAGCGTGCGATTGAATATCGCAGAATAGAAAGAATCCCGGACGAATGGGGAACTGCAGTTAATGTTCAGAGTATGGTATTTGGAAATATGGGTGAAGAGAGTGCAACGGGTGTTGCATTTACCCGTAACCCGGGAAATGGTGAGGGACAGTTCTATGGTGAATATCTGATCAATGCGCAAGGTGAAGATGTCGTTGCAGGTATCAGGACACCATCACCTATAAATGAATACTCAAAAAATGATCAGAGTAAAGATCACCCTACACTTGAAGAGGTCATGCCCGGAATTTACAAACAGTTGTTCGATATCCAGAAACGTCTTGAGAAACATTATAAAGACATGCAGGATATTGAATTCACTATCGAGAATAAACGACTGTTTATGCTTCAGTGCCGTGTTGGCAAGCGTAACGGAGTTGCAGCAGTTCGCATGGCGACTGATATGGTTAAGGAAAAACTGATCGATAGCGACACAGCGATTATGCGTGTTGGACCGAATCAGCTTGTCGAGCTCCTTCTTCCAATGATCGATCCTGCTGCAGAATCTGCAACGAGTTATATTGCAAAAGGTCTTCCTGCAGGTCCCGGTGGTGCTAAAGGTCGTGTCGTGTTTACATCAGAGGATGCAGTCGAATGGGCATCACGTGGTGAGAAGGTTATTCTTGTTCGTGAGGAAACATCACCGGAAGATGTTGACGGGATGCATAAGGCACAGGCGATTCTTACATCCAAAGGTGGTATGACATCTCATGCTGCACTGGTTGCACGAGGCTGGGGCAAATGCTGCGTTGTCGGATGTTCAGACATCGAAGTTGCCGGTAAAACATTTAAGACAAAATCGGGCAGAGTGATAAAAGAGGGCGAATGGATCTCTATTAACGGTACCAAAGGTACTGTATATGAAGGTCAGCTTGGCCTTGTGGATATTGACCTTGATAACAATCAGGCATTTAATGCTCTGATGGCAATGTGTGATAAAACAAGAAAGCTCAGGATCAGAACAAATGCTGATTCACCCGTTGATGCCATGAAAGCGGTATCATTTGGTGCAGAAGGTATTGGACTTTTCCGTACGGAGCATATGTTTTATGGCGAAGGTTCAGATAAACCACTATTCCTTCTCAGAAAAATGATCATGAGCAGTACTGTTGAGGAACGCAAGGCGGCGCTTGATGAGCTTGCTGTATTTGTCAAACATGATATCAAAGCTACAATGGAAGTTTTAAATGGGTTGCCGATTACCATTCGTCTTCTTGATCCACCACTTCATGAATTTGTTCCCCACAGTGAAGACAAAATCGAAGCTATGGCGAGGGAACTTAAAATTGATGCTGCAGAAGTCAAGAGACGCGGTGAAGCTCTTAAAGAGTGCAACCCGATGCTTGGACATCGTGGTGTTCGTCTTGGAGTAACCTATCCTGAGGTTTCCGAAATGCAGATCCGCTCAATTCTCATGGCTGCCGGTGAACTTATTAAAGATGGTAAGAAAGCATTCCCGGAGATCATGATTCCTGTAACATGTTCGGCTAATGAGTTAACAAATCAGAAAAAGATTGTTGACAGGGTATATGCTGATGTCTGTGAAACACTTGGTGTCAAAAAGATTCCGTTCATGTACGGTTCAATGATTGAAATTCCACGTGCAGCCATTACTGCACAATCAATGGCTGAAACAGCAGAGTTTTTCTCATTCGGTACCAATGATCTTACTCAGATGGGCTTTGGTTTCTCCCGTGATGATATCGGTGGGTTCCTCCCTGAATATATCGCACAGAAAATTCTGCCAGCTGATCCTTTCCAGACAATTGATCAGGATGGTATTGGTGAACTTATTAAGTATGGTATTGATCGCGGTCGTTTATCACGTCCTCAACTCAAGGTCGGTATCTGTGGTGAGCACGGTGGAGATCCTGAATCTGTCAAGTTCTGTCATCGTGTTGGTATGAATTATGTCTCATGCTCACCATTTCGTGTACCTATTGCACGACTGGCGGCAGCGCAAGCAGTGGTAGAGGATAAAAATTCTGGAAATAAATTAAAAACAACTGCAAAGGAAGTGAAAACCATGGCAAAAGTTACAGCAAAAAAAGCAACGAAACCAGCTGCGAAGAAAGCAGCAGCAAAACCAGTTAAAAAGGCTGCGGCAAAGAAAATCGCAACTAAAAAAGCAGCAACGAAGAAGGTCGCTGCAAAACCAATGGTAAAAAAAGCCACAAAGAAAGCCACAAAGAAAGCAGCTCCGGTAGCTGCTAAGAAACGTGGCCGTCCTGCTGGTTCCGTAAAAAAAGCAGCACCGGTTGCAAAAAAAGCAGTAAAAAAGGCAGTAAAAAAGGCAACAAAACCGGTTGCAAAAAAGGCGACCAAAAAGGCAGCACCCAAAGCTACTGCAAAAAAACGCGGCCGACCGGCAAAAAAGTAATTACGAAAGAGTAAATTACTCATAAGTACAATAAAAAAGGGACCGGAGTAATCCGGTCCCTTTTTATTAGGTTTATATTGTTGGCTGTTGGCTGTTGGCTGTTGGCTGTTGGTTGTT
>JAAZBG010000192.1 GCA_012513915.1 Fibrobacter sp. | reverse complement strand
GTATTCACACATTAATAATTAATGTTAAAAAGGGTAAAAAAGCCTCTTTGGAAATGATTAAGACAATATTCTGTTTAAATGTTTCCAATGAATTTGTTAACAATAGGAATTAAGCCTTACGGCTATGGGGATTAGGGGGCGAGTGATTAGAGAACATTGGGGGAAATTTGTTAACAATCGGAATTAAACCTTACGGCTATGGGATTTAGGGGGCAAGGGAATTAGGGGGTATGTGGATTGCGGGGGATTCCTTACCGCAAATTATTACGCATAATTTTGGAAAATTTTGCATGGAATGGTAGTGATTAATTACCGAATGGCCACAATAATCCATATATATATCCGGTTATACTTTTTATAATGCTCCTTATACCTTTTTTCGATTTCCACCAATTGTGCTTATCACAGTACCATGCTTTAGATGAAATGATCCCGATGCTGTAATCTTTGCCAAAAACTCTTTTAAATACTGCCCAGGTCTTTCTTCCATGTAAGCCCCCAGTAAATACGTTAACTGTTTTTATGGAAGGATCTTTTTGCTGCAGCCAATTTCTTGCGGCAAGAGCCATGTGGTATGTTTTGTGCCTGACTTCATTTGCAACTGCAACATGTCTGATATCTTCAATACAGATCCCTGCTTTATGGAGTATTTCTTTTGTTTGAGTCAGTGAATTAGCTTTCCCGGTTAAAAGACAGTAGGAGTATTTTTTTTTACTAAACTCCTGGGCAGCCTCTACGAGCATTTCTTTTTCTATCCATCCTTCTATTACGAGTACATTTCCACTAACCGGACAAGTTACATTCAGATACTGGTATAGCAATTCAAACAATTTGTTATGAATGAAATAAAGAAATGATGCCATTACAATGAATGCAATAGAAATTATGATCGGATATTGTTTTTGAATTTTTCCCATTCTGCTGCAAACAATAAGCTATTCTTTTTTTAATTCAATTGAACTGTTAATTTTTATAAAATAATCCAAGAAAAAGGATAATGAAACATTAAAACTATAACTCCCTGATTATATGACATCACCAAAAGGTGCTGAATCGGGCTTCTTTGGTTTTTGTATGCTTGATTTAAAATTTAATTCCATTTCAATAATTTTTATTCTTTTCGTTATTGATAACAAATATTTTACAACAATCGTTTGATAATCTTTTATTTATAAAGCATTTACCAAGTATAATACGTCAATATTGTTTTATGTCCGAAGTAATTCTGGAAAAAAATTCATTCTTTGAATACTCAGCAATACCGGAAAATGAGCCTTTCTGGGTAACACATTCAAAACAATGGGCTAAAGTAATAGAAAAGAGTTTTCCTCAAATAAAAGCCTATATCGCATCAGATAACAGGGTTATTAATTCAGAGACCTCTTTTCTGCCACTTTACCGGATAAAACGTCCTTTAAATAAAATCTCCTGGCTCAGTATACCTTATGCCACAATCTCTGATCCTGTGTTGAATAAGGGAACTTCAGCAGGACAATTCTTAAATCTGTTAACCAACCATAATTTGACCCAAAAATGCAAAATCGAATTGCGGTTCTTGTCTGCAATACAAAATACTAATGATTTTGCTGTTTGTAATGGCTACTTAAATCACCTGTTGTATCTTGATGCCAGCGAAGATGAGATCTTCAGGCGTTTTCACAGAACCGCAGTGCAGGTGCATATCCGGAAATCACTCGAATCTGGAATAACAATTAAGACTGGTACTTCTTTAAAAGATGTCGGGGATTTCTATCGAATTTACATTCAAATGCGGAAGGAACTTCATCTTCCACCACAACCATTCATTTTCTTTAAAAATATGTGGAACGAACTATATCCGCATAACCATGTTGAACTCCTTCTGGCTGAACATGACAATAAAGTGGTTGCTGGCATGTGGATACTTAAGAACCGATGGCTTTATTCTTTTGAATACCTTGCCAGGGCCTGCAAAAATGACAGATTGAGATGTGCTCATTTTCTTTACTGGCATGGAATAAAAAGAGCAATCAGCAGAAACATTCCAGTTGTATCATTTTCCCGAACATCCACCAGAAATACCGGTTTGGATCTGTTTAAACGTCGCTGGGGGACCAGGGTTGTTCCCTATCACGATCTGGTCTATCCTGGTATTGAAGAAAAACATAGGGAAGACAAACATCTGTTCAGAATCATGAAGAAAGTTTCACCTACTCTACCTTTGCCACTGTTCAGAATACTGGGAGAAATTATTTATAGGATCATTTAATGTCATTAGTGCCTGTTTACAATTTGACACAGGCTTTTTTCAGTTTCCGTTTTTTCTGTGTTTGGAATTTAAATAATTGGTCTTGGGATTCGTTTAGAATTTAGTATCTGAGTTTTGGAATTTATTACTGACGTTTTTGTTTACATTACAACTTATAGAAAGTTGCCATGCATAAAAAAAAAGTCGTTTTCAGTGTAATTATACCTGTTTATAACAGGGGAAGTCTGGTTGCAGAAACTATCGAATCGGTACTGAACCAGAATTTCAGTGATTACGAGATAATTGCTGTTAATGATGGTTCAACAGATAACTCTCTACAGGTACTCAATCAATACAAGGACTCGGTCAGAATTATAAATCAGCAAAACCAGGGTGCAGAAATCGCCCGTAACAAAGCAGTGGAATATGCTGTTGGTGACTATCTGGTTTTTTTGGATAGTGATGATATCTTACTGCCGGAATCATTGTCAATTTATCACCAGATGATTCAAAGCGAGAGCAACCCGGCACTCATTTTTGCCAGAGCTTGCGCTTTTATGGATGAAAAAAAACTCGCAGAAATAAAAAATGAAGATAAAAGTCTTATCTGCTATACACCGGTTAAAGATTATCTTTCGAAAACTGAAACGGTTTGGCTTAGCACCAGTATCCTAGTCTTTAAAAGAGCATTGTGGAATGAAAAAACCTGTTTTCAAAAAGGCACAGTTGATGATCTTGATTTTATGCTGCGAATTGGTACAATAGGTCCGGTTCTGATTGTAAAATCACCTGCAACTGTCGCTTATAGGCTTCATCCGGGTAATTCTATTCATGATATATTGATCAACCTGATCAGACTGAATAATATGCTGTCCATAGAGCGAAAGGGTGAATACCCTGGTGGTCACAAAAGAAAAATGGAACGAATGGCAGTAATAGGAGGGCACATTTTTCTGTGGAGTATCAAAGGTATAAAGAAGCGGCATTACAAGGAATCCATTTTTCTTTTGATAAAGGGAATGCCTGCAATTTTTGCTGGGGCTCTGAAAAAAATTAAGAATAGAAAACAAAAAATAGAAATAAAAAAAATTTCAAATAAGAAACCGGAAATTGAATTAACCAAAAATATTATCATCCCATATTAAAATAATAGCATCAAACAATTGCCCTAAATGGTTAAATTTAGACACTTTTTAACAGGCTATTACTATAACGAGTTCACACATTTCCTTTACCATTTTGGAATCCCCCCTTCCCCCCTTTAATAAAGGGGGCGCTTCCAGCGGGGGGATTTTGCTAACAAACACCTGTGGCCCTATGAATTTTTAACATAACACATACTCTGTTTGTCAATTTTTATTAAATCCGATGGGATGGTAATGAACAAAAAATATACAATAGCCATCCTTTGATTATTTACTTCTGTTAAGTACTTTGAAATTGAAACCAGTCCCCTTGATATCATTATCAAGGGGACTGGCCTGTTCCCATCAACGAAAGGATCATCTATTCTTCATACACTACCAGTTAAGAATTAATGCTCTCTTCTGTAACAACCTGCTTTTCTGTTAATGTCTCATTTCCTTGTTGTTCCAATTCCTTAGCTGCTTTTCTGACGGCTTTATCTTTGACCTGACTGTATTCAGGGGATTTTCGGCCTAAGTCTCTGCGAATAAAGCGTCTTGTCTCATAAAAGAAAATTTCAGCTTTCTTCAGAGCTGCATTTTTTGCTAATACACTATTACGATAGATCCTGCGTGCTTCTCTGTCTTCAGTTAGTTCCATATCGAGTTTATTACTTATTGGTACCAGCTCCGCGAGTGCTGTTTCGGCAAATGGAAGCTTGTCTTCATTATCCTCAATAATCCCGATCAACTTCTCAAGATTTAATGCAAACACATCCGGTTTAACATCGGTCTCTTGCCAGTCCATTTTTGCTGCTCCCGGAAGTCTCTTTATTACCAGATCTCTATATTTAGCAAAAACAATTTTTGATTCTTCAAGTATAGGATCCGTATCTGCTACCTCTGCATGCCAGCTATGTTCCAGACGGTCAGTTTCCTTGATCAAATTGTCAAGCTCGGAAGAGATGTTGACTGCATCCTGGTTGAAAACCGCTTGAAGAGTAGGTGTCTTGGTGGTTAAATCTTTAATGATGCGTGTTGCTGCTACCATTTCATTCTGATTATAATTGCTCATAAAGCTACTCCTTTGAAAAAAATGATGAAGGATCCCATCTTTGATTTCAAGAATGATGGGGCGGAACAAAAACTATCAATCTTAACAAAGTAATAATCCTTAAAAATGCAGCAAGTGACTACGACGAACCGTAAAATATTGATGCAGAAAGGTTTAAAGCCCATGAAGTTTTTATCTGCTGGTGATAAGACCGAAAGGACTGAAACCTTTTATGCGCAATCCCGTATTGGTGGAACGTGTTATCCGCGTCAATCTACTGCGATTTCAGGATAATTACTTATGTGCAACAGGTCATTGGTATCAGCATCAATCACCTGAAGTCTACAGGGTCATTCGTTCAAATTTTAACTAACTTAACACTTAAGAAACAAAATTGCAGCGATATAGGATCTGTGTAGCTGCAAAAAAAAATTAAAACTTCCAAAAGCTTCTATAGACAATTATCTTTAAGCTTTTAGGAAAAAACTTACGAGAATAGAAATTTCGGAAAAAACGTGAAAGTGAATAAATAAGATAATTGTTTATATAGCTTCGCGCAATGTTTTTTTAATAAATTGAAAAAAATTATTTGCCCGGCAAACAAACAGGTTGTGAAGAGATTCGGAAGGATTATCGGAATTACAATAAAATCAATTTCTTAGATAATATTGAAAAAGATTCATCCTGTAAACATGAAGGCTCATCGTGTAAACAGAAAGATCCATCGTGCAAACCG
>JAAZBG010000191.1 GCA_012513915.1 Fibrobacter sp. | reverse complement strand
TAGGTGGTTTGATGCCCTCTCCTGTAAGACGACACCGGTGGTTCAACTTACAACTGTTTCCACCATCTTAACTACAGCATGCAGAACAATATTTTGCCGATGTTCTGCTTCTCGGCACACTATGAAACGTTTGGCATTTCGAAGCACTTTCCTGTCAAGTTACAAGAACTATTGATACGGGCTGAAACGCTCGATAACCCACTGACTGCCAAATGTTTTATATACGATGTTGTGCGGCGTTAATTTTTTTCAATATTTTTCTAGCTCTGTCTTGTGTACTTTTCTTTCGGCTATCAAGATATATTTCCGCATCCCGTTTCACGATTGTTTTGGAATCTTCATCCAGTACACTCACAATACTTAAAAAACCCTCTAAAATCCAATCTATTTCATTCTCAGATGCTGTCCGCAATGAATCATCAAGTATCGGAAGAACTTTGTTCGCCATTGCGGGGGATGTTGCCCCAATCATCCCAAGATAACGATGTACAGAACCAGATA
The DNA here is from genome assembly GCA_012513915.1 of Fibrobacter sp. Classification (GTDB taxonomy): domain Bacteria; phylum Fibrobacterota; class Chitinivibrionia; order Chitinivibrionales; family Chitinispirillaceae; genus JAAZBG01. The sequence continues at coordinate 1,586 of JAAZBG010000191.1, read as the reverse complement.
AACATACACCGGCATTTTCATTCAAAAATTTATGGGTATAATCTATTATCGAACTCGCTTCTGTAGGATTTAATTTGGCACAGAATCCAAATATGTACATCAGCATCCACCGTGTTTGGGGTTCAGCTACATTAAGGGCAGGTTTTAGGTTGTCCAAATTATTCGCTACCAAATCAGGCCTTTTTTCGGCAACTATTTCAATTATTTTGGCGGCGCCAGCCCTGATACCTTTTGCATCGGGATTGTCGAGCTCATAAACAACATATTTAAATGCTTCGTTCAATATGGACAAATCACCATTTAACACTTTCCCTCCAAGCTCTTTCCCGAGTGCAGAGGAAACTGTCCCTTTGTTATTTTTTAACAAATCAAAAATTTCCATAATCATTTGTTTTTCCAACGTTCCAGTTTTGGCAATCCCATAGTTAGAAATCCTGCTATGAATCCAGGAAATCCCATCTCTTTCATTTTCTCTTTGCAGAATTTTTTCATATCTGCTACCGTAAAATCTGGTTGAGTAAAAGTTCCGTTTTGATAACAATAACTACAATACACGGTACTCTTTGAACCATCTGTATTGATTCCTCCTTTGAGAGGGTCTTTGCTCAATGGCATTCCACAGCTCTGACAATTTTTGTACGCTTTCATACTGAATTGTTTTAATATTTGGTCAAATATATTTTTATCGAGTGACAACCCTATGGCAGTCTGTTGAAAAAAATTATTCTAAACGTTGAATATATTCGTTAACGGTAAGATGCTCAGTCATTTTAAAGGGCTGACAGGTGTCTATAAGTTTACTAATCATTTTGACTTTAAAGTCCCTGTACTCGCTCCGTTTCCAACACCAGGATATAAGATGCCATTGGTCAGAATAAAATGTGAGTCCGATAGGTTCAAGTTCCCGTTTACTGAATTGGTTTTGGTTATTTGTGTACTCAATTTCTATGATTGTTTTGTTAACGATTGCTTTTTGAATTGTGCTTATATACTCAGTATTTGGGTATTCGCCCGGGGTAACCCATATACTAATATTTGAAGAAATTAATTCTGCTTTATCCTTATCGCTGTATTTTAAAATTGCTTTCAATTTTGTAAGTGCAGAATGACAATGCTTTTCAATTGATTTATCTGCAAATTTTACTGAAAGAGAAGCCATCAGAATCAAGGCATTGGTTTCAGGCATTGTTAAAGAAAGTGGTGGCAGAAAAAATCCCTGTACAATAAAATATCCCTTAGGTTGTTCAAAGCTAACAGGAATCCCTAATTCTCCTAAAGCTCTTATATCTCTGTAAACAGTTCTTACACTTATTTCAAATTTATCGGATAAATAACTGGCTGTTACATATTTTTTCGATTGTAACAAAGTCAAAATTCCAAATAATCTGTCTATACGGTTCATTATTCAATCGTGCTGTAAACTGTCACTGTAGCGTTTTTTTTAATGCCGCATAACGGTCACATGTATGAAATGTTTGGGGATTGCGGGCTTCGTAACTGTCTGCCGTTACAAAAGCTAATACGGGGCAGAATGCTTCAAGTAACCACTAAATCCCCAAATATTTTATACATGATGTTGCCGCCTG
>JAAZBG010000190.1 GCA_012513915.1 Fibrobacter sp. | reverse complement strand
ATACAGGAAAAATATTCTGCGGCGGTTTTCTGAAACGCAGGGTCTGAAGCAATTTGTCCGGTTTAGAAACAGAATCCCCATTATTCTCATTTACTAATGTGCGGCACATCAAGCGGAGAGCTGGTCTTTAGCTTTAGATTGGTGATAAACGACGTTTCGGATATGCCCAAAAAGTATATTCTCAACTACACAACGATTGACTATAAAAAGTCCCCTCCACACGCTGGTAGTAAGAAGATCCACAAGGAGTACTGAAATCCATTCTACTGTTTATCATTTGATAATCACAGTATGCGGGTGCGAATTCATAAAGAGGTAATCACAATATCTTTTGTTAACTACTTTGGTGAGCATTGTTTTGAAAAAATTACATGAAGGACACATATATTGACTACATTTGGAAATGATCTGACAAGCGGAAGTATACCGAAAAATCTTTTCAGGTTTGCAGTTCCGGTTTTTCTGGCCAACGTGCTTTCATCAGGCTATGCAATTATTAATACTATCTGGGTAGGTCACCTTCTGGGTGGAGTAGCTGTTGCAGCAGTCGCTGTAACATTTCCGGTAGTTCTGCTGATGGTTGCAATTGCAAACGGTGCAACAACTGCCGCGTCAGTAATGATCTCTCATAATTTTGGAGCGAAAAATAATGATGCCATCCAGAAAATAGTCGATACGTCATGGAGTGTTGGTATTATTGTTGTAATTGCAACCTGCCTGTCCGGGTACTTCGGGGCAGAAACGATTCTCCGGCTTATGAATACAAGTAACGAAGTGCTTGCGATAGCAACAGGGTTCCTTCGGCTTACAATAATTCAATTTGTATTCATGTATCTCGGTTTTATGTTTTCGTCAACACTAAGAGCTGTCGGAAACAGTAAAATTCCCCTTATGTTTACTGCCTTAGGTACAGTGCTCAACACAATCCTTGATCCACTGATGATTATTGGTGTAGGACCATTTCCGAAGCTCGGATTAAATGGTGCGGCGTATGCATCACTTATTTCCAGTGGTATCACAGCGTTTATCGGTTTTATTTACTTTTGGAAAAAATACAATCACACACCGCTTGTCCCTAAAAGTCTTACCTTAACACCAGTGTGTGTCAAACAGATATTCGGTATCGGCTTTCCAACATTTATTCAGCAGACAATTATTTCGCTGTCAGTAGCATTTATTACTGTTTTTGTAAACAATTTCGGTCCGGATGCAACAGCCGCGTTTGGTATTATCGGAAGAATAGAATCAATGGTAATCATGCCGGCAATAGCGATGCTTGTTGCAGTGTCAACATTAACGGCCCAATCGATTGGTGCCGGTAAAACGAATGCAATCCCTGTGGTGTACAAATGGGGATTACTCATCAATACACCGGTAATTGCATCAATCTGCCTTGTTTCCATATTCTTTCCTGCAGCAGTAATGCGCCTCTTTGTCACTGATCCGAACGTCATCGCAGTCGGAGTACAATATCTGCACATCGCAGGCTGGGCATATATCCTGATGGTCTCTATATTTGTCACCAACGGAGTACTGATTGGTGCGAAAAAGGCTATGATAACAATGTTTTTTTCACTGATCGCACTGGGCTTTTTTAGAATTCCCTTCGCAGCATTTCTATCCAAAACATCACTTGGCCTAAAAGGGATATGGATCGCCATCGCAATCAGTTTTTTCATCAATGCACTTCTTGGTTTTCTCTACTATATCTCCGGCCGATGGAAAAAAGGAACTCAAATCCCTGTCTCTGTCAATGAGGCACTGACCGTTGAAGCCGAGGTTGAGGGCGCGGAAGTTGTTTCAAATGTGTGATCGGGGGGGGGGCCGGGAGAGAATCCAGAATCCAGTAGCAAGTAGCAAGTGTCTCGTCCTCTAAAGTGCTGAAAGCGCGGCATATACCAACCAGGGTTATCGGCCCTGGAAACGTATCATCCATCAAGTAACATCCCATTGTAATAAAAATCACCCCGCATGCACCATCCGAAACCCAAAAGGGGCGCAATACATTTTATACAAATTTGTATCTGATAATTATTACACGATTCATGTTGTTGCCCGATTGGTATCCCGCCCTTTCAAACCCCAACCCAGGGCCGATGACCCTGGCTATAATATAACGCGTCTTCACCGCTTTTGAATTGGTGATTAGTACCATTTATCTTATTTGTTAATAATTCCCCCTTAGTTAAGGGGGACGTACCAGCGGGGGATTATCTTTTCCCACAAGAGAGCCGTGCCGTCCTGCGTACACTCAACAACGATTCCCTTTTTATCTCATTTACCGTTTGAACAATATACCCGAATATTATTTCAACTCCCCCTCTACCGCTTGCGGAGAGGGGGCTGGGGGGTGAGGCATCTTCTACTCATCGCCAAATACTTTCCTGCGCATCTGTTTTTTCGAAGAGTCCATTTTCTTACGGTCAAGCCGTACCTTCTTTACTGCCCTGGGGATTTTTGTTTCTATTCTGGGTGGATCTTTATGGTTTCGTTTTTGAACTTTTTCGCGAAGCCGCTCCAGGCAGATCTTTTTATTAAGATACTGACTGCGTTCCTGCCGTGATATTACTACAATACCGCTTGGCCTGTGCACCATACGCACCGCACTGTCGGTCTTGTTGACATGCTGCCCTCCGGGGCCACTTGACCTGAACGTAGTAACATCACACTCCTCCAGCAGTTCATCATCGGAGACCGGGAGAATTATTTCGTATTTATTATCACCTGTCATGCTCTTTTTCCTGCAAACAGTTCATACTCATACAAACGACACTCTATCTGACCGCTGTAAAACGGAATTTTTCGTTTAGATTTAAGGCCAACTTTACCAATAAGCGTAGTATTACCGGTAAAGATATAACCACGATACCCCTGACATTTATGTTTTAAAAACGTCCCGATACCACGATAATCATTTTCAAGCTCTGATTCATTACCCATTCTGATCCCGTACTCCGGATTAACCATGATGATCCCGTTTCCTTCCGGAACCGTTGTCTGATCATATTCACTTATTGCGAATTTTATGCAATCCTTTACACCTGCATTCTCGGCATTCTGTCTTGCAGCGTCAATCGAATCTGGTGAAATATCGGTTGCTATTATCTGCCCTGGAATCGGACGCCGGATTAAGGCTATCGCTTTTTTGCGCACCTCCGTCCATGCTTCACTATTAAAAAGCATGGTATGCATAAACCCGAAGTTATTTCTCAATAGCCCGGGAGCTTTATTGATCCCTATAAGTGCAGCCTCAATGGCAAGTGTTCCGCTTCCGCACATTGGATTGACAAAATGCTCAGTGGATTTCCATCCGGCAGCAAGTATTACACCGGCAGCAAGCGTTTCCTGCATCGGGGCACCCATTGGATTTTTTCTGTAACCGCGTTTCGAAAGCGGTTCACCCGATGTGTCAATATAGATCCGGCAGACATCACCTCTCCAGAACAGATTGATCAACACACCGGTCCGGTCAGGCCCGCTGTCCGGACGTCTTCCCTTCTTTCGCGATATTCTGTCAACAATTGCATCTTTACATTTGACATTTGCAAAACGGGAATCAGTAATTGTAGGATTATCAACATGCGATACAACCGACAGGTATTCATCCACGGAGATCATTGTCTCCCAGGGAATATTAAAAACGTTTTTATAAAGATCATCAGGAGTTTCGCACCGGAAATACCTGATCATGTAAAGCACGTGATGCGCTGTGCGAAGGTGAAGATTCAACATGTAGGTATCAGGATACAACCCTTCCGTTTCAACGCCTGTTGTACCAACCCTGATTATCGGATATCCTAACGCTTTGACCTCATCGGCACAAGTCTGAGCCAAACCTTTTGGTACTGTAATCAATATACTGTTTTTCATTATACTCTTTTCCTGCCGGTACGCATAAAATGCCCCGAAATATCGGGGTAGAACTTACGACGAATCTTATTTAGACTTAAAATACCTTCCGGATCACACCGGGAGAACTACCTATGTGTAAACAAACACAAAATATGATGATTTTTATCTCTGCAACAGGTATTTTCAGATTACAAATGTTTTTTCAAGTACCAGTCACTTGTCACACGTTACTTGTCACTTCAAAAGGATCACTATGTTTTTTCAAAATGTTACGCTGCTTGATGATGCATTAAAAGCAAATATGCTTCCCGAACTTGAAACATTTCCATGCCCCTACGACTCATCTAAAGTTAAAAGCGGTGTGATAAGAATTGTTTTCCCTGAGTTTACCTGCGTCTGCCCAAAAACCGGATATCCCGATTTTGCATCAATAGCACTCTACTATCTTCCATCAGAAAAGTGTGTTGAACTCAAATCATGGAAACTCTATCTTAATTCATTCAGAATGATAGGCACATTTCATGAAACAGTAACATCACACCTCTTTACCACACTTAACACTGTGCTGAAACCAAAATGGCTGATGGTCGCCGGGGACTTTTTTCCCCGTGGTAACGTTGATACTACAGTCGTATTCGAAACACCAACCGAACGCCCATCCGGTGCAGATCTTTTAATCACCCCGTTAAAACCATACTGCAAGTCCTTTGGTGAGTAAAAATCAGAGTGCGGGGTGAGATTCCCCCATTTTCTGTTTATTTTTAGATATTCCCGATACTATAATTAAAATAAATACAGAGTTTTTTTGATGGTCATAGGGGGGTTCCATGATCGATAAAGACAAGACAATTGCAAAAGCACTTCATAAATACAAACAGGTACGACCGGTTCCCGGAAAACACAGTCTTGATGATTGTTTTGTCTGTCTTCGCGGGCAGTACTATCTTCTTTTCAGAAGTTCTGATGATAAAAAGGCACACAGAATCAGAGCTGTAGCCCGATTGCCAAGAAGACATTATTCAGGAATGTGGTTAAAAAATCTTGTATCGTACTGTACACTCTTAAACAAACCAATCCTTCTCAGGGTATACTTTTTAAGCAGGAAACAGATCCATGCAATCGATTCGTTCTACCGGTTCATGAATAAAAAAATCATGATCAGATCACTCCTGTTTAGCAGAAATCATATAGAGTATTTACGCAGACTCTATGCTTTTTTCAGTAAACCCATACCAATACGTTCGTTGATTATGCGATAGGTAAGAAGTGACGAGTGACAAGTAACGGGTAACAAGAGTACTGGTGTTGGTAGACATAAATCACTAATTTTTTACAGCTGTCAGAAGAAACACAGTGAAGGTCTTACTCCTCCCCTGACTATCAGGTTTTTGTATCTCCGTGGCAGTCTGTGCTGTGACAGAACCGAAACCTGCATCCACCAATAACGAAGTAAACTTGAATCTATCGAATCCTAAATGAAACACGCCATCACTGTTTTCATGAAAGGTTCCGTTCTCACTGTCAAGATCTGCAATAAACAGTTTCCCATTCTTATCCAGAATTGCGTGAAGTTTCTTTAATAACAGGGGAATATCTTTTATATGATGCATTGTCATGCTGCTCACAATACAATTGAATGGACCTGATGGCAGTTCAGATTTGTCGATATCAACAAGTGCAGTGCTAACATTGCCAATCGCATAATGCTTTATCTTATTATTGAATACATCAAGCATCCCTCGGGAGTTGTCAACACCGGTGATTGTACCGACAAGCGGTTCAAGTGCAAGACTGACAAGTCCGGTACCACACCCGAAATCCATCATCGAATCGTTATTATCAAGCATCCCCGTCGAAATAATTGTTTCAGCAATTTTTTGTGCGACCCTGACACGTCCCGGATTTTCATCCCAGGAAGCAGCATCTTTATTAAAATCCCTTTTGGCATTCATGTTCAATTCCCTTTTGTTAATTCACCTGGTCACTTTAGTAATACTATTGACAATATAGGAGTGTACTTTTAGACATATCCAGCTCCCCCTCTGCCGCTTGCGGACGACGCATCGAAGTGGTCGAAGGACCAGAGGGGGTATGTCATTAACTTAATCTTGACATGTTGCAGCTGTGCTGATTGCACGCCCCCACCCCAGCTCAAAGCAGCTGGACCTCCCCCGCAGGAGGGAGGCGAAATTGTTTTAAATTCAAAATATTACCTCCCTCCTGCGGGGGAGGTCGCTCGGTTTTACGAGCGGGTGGGGGCGAGCGCATAAGTACACTGCCACCTTGTTAACACTAAGTTAACGACATTGGAAAGGGTCAGGGGATTAGGCCCACGTCACGCCCTATTCTCTCGGATAGAAATATAAATGACATGGTTCATTCTTTTTCTTTTCTCCGATTGTAAAATACCCACTCCCATCAGCACTAAAACAAATTGCTTCACCCTGAAATTCCTTAACATAAGGCAACTTTTGAGGTTTTCTCCTGACTGTTTTTTTAATGGAATCCTTTGGTTTTATCTTCCAATAAAGAACCTCATGGTAGTTTTTCATGATAATTTCAGTACCGTCAGTGCTGATATCTGCAGCAACAATTACGGACAGATCGAGTGTATCAAGATACTTCAGCGTTACCGTTCTCATTGTATCCTGAGGAAATGGAAGCCTGTAGATACGGACATTCATCTCTCTTTTTGTCACAATAAAACAATCACGTGTCAATGGATCAACCATCAGCGCTTCTGCATCGCGTCTACCATCGGCATACCTGAAACGAATAGTTTCGATATCTGTGATAGTATCAACAATAGTACTTTCTGATGAGTCAATAAGCGGTTCCCTGAAACGATAAATCCTTTTTTCATCATACCGGGCTCTATTATCACCTGTTTCTGCTATGTAAACATACGATACTCCGCTGTCGGGTCCGGGACCTACAGCAATATCCTCCCAGTCCCGAGCCACAATACCCTTCAGATAAAAAGTGCCGCACAGACGGCCATTTGCATTTAGTGCAAAAATGCGGCTTTTATCACCGCTGTCATTATGAACCCACAATATGCCTGCATTTAATCTGCTTGCAGCAACCCCTGATACCTCAACAATACCCGGTGCATCAACAATACCACAATCAATCCGGTTTCCAAACTTTCCGTAGATATCAATTGACAGGATAAAAACGAGTATACTCAAACGTAGTAGCAGCATTCTTTAGTAGTTTCTCCCTACACCTTTAAGCATTGTCCGGTTTGTGCGATTGCTGGCCGGGATATTCTTTCGTCCACTCAGCAAATACGACACCGGCGCATCCCCTGTATTAACAAGTCTAAAATTTCTGCCGATAACCCGGGAATTGGTTTGACCATTTCTGAATTTTATAACATTATTGATATTGCGCGCATAATAATAGAGATGACAATCGCTGTTTTCCTCTTCACTTATCGTAAAATAGCCGGAACCATTCAAATCCCAGGCCAAACCTTCACCCTGAGGTTCCTCTATATAACTGATCGTGGATGGAGTCCGTCTCATGGTTTCCTGAATCGTTTCATCACCTATCCGTTTCCAGTAGTATACTTTTTTATAGGTCTTAATGATAATTTCACGCCCATCCACAGATATATCACCGGCAACAATCTCGTTCAGGTCAAGTGTGTCAACGCATTCCAGTGTATCAACCGATGTAAGCGGTTGTGGGTATGCAGCTTTGTAAACAAGTTCCTTTTTCTCATTTTTTGTGATGATATAATAATCTTTTGTAAGCGGATCAAGCATCAGCGCTTCAGCATTCTTTCTACCATCAGGATAGCAGAACTGAAGTACATCAACATTTTCAATAGTGTCAATAGCACCTTCCTGTGTCGTTGTTACATCAGGTTCTTCACAGCGATACACATACTTGATATCATACTCCAAATCATTATCACCAATGTTACCGACATAGATATAACTTTTTTCACTATCGGGCCCCGGGCCAACAGCTATATCCTCCCAGTCGCGGTCTTTTGCATTGCAAACATAGTAAACACCAAGATGTTTCCCGTTTCCATTCATCGCAAAGAGCCGTTTTTTGTCTTTTGTATCATTATGTGCCCATAATACACCGGGATTTTTCTTGCTTGATGCAAGCCCAGAAGCTTCCTTTATATCATTGAATTCGACTTTACCTGAGTCAATCTGTGAACTGAACTGTGCAAATGAAACGGCTGCATAAGTTATTAAAAACAGTGACGACTGTGCAATTTTCCAAAAAACCACATCTGCTCCTGACCTGAATGTATTCACTTATTTTATATAGTTATGCTATAATATAAGTATTTTGTATCGAAAAACACATGATTTAATGGAATGTACCACGGATCAATCAGTGCTGCACTAACAATAAAACATTCATCTGTCCGAAATTATTATTTTACTTGAGTCTCTACAGGAACCATACACATGATCATCGCACACGGACCAGCCGGGTACCTTTTAACAAAAATTTTTACAACTACAATACTCCGTAATTCAATAGGCTCAATCACTAACTCACGACGTTATAACCTCTTAATTTTAGCTGGAATTGTCGGCGGAATCATGCCTGATTTCGATTTTATATATCACATTTTTATTGATTCCGACCGGACACCGCATCACTCATATATAACGCATATGCCCATTTTCTGGATCTGCATGATGAGTCTGCTTGGTATTACCGGAAAAATGTTAAAGAAACCATGGTTCTCCACAGTAACCATTACAATGTGCAGCGCTGCACTACTACATCTCATTTGCGACACGATAACCGGCACTATTTACTGGCTGTATCCATTTAATATGCACCCATTCAATGTTTTTACTGTAAGTGGTAAATATATCTGGTGGGTACATAATTATATCTACCACTGGACATTCCTTATCGAGATTACCATCGTGACAATCGCAATGGCAGTATTTTTACAAATACCGAAAACAATTCGTTATTTGTTAACAATTATACGACGGGACAAAACCCTGCAGAAGATCTTTATTCGCCTGGGAGTATGCGCTCTTGGTATCACACTGATTATATTAATCGGTTCTATCAAGTTTGATTTTGACAACAGGGTATTTCAAAAGATTATCAAGTTGAAACACTACATTTCTCGTAATGCATCAATAATCAGGTAAACTTCGGCGTTTAATCATGATTCCAATTTCAATGTACAATAACTTACGATCGGCTTATTTGATGCTTTGCTATCACCGATAAATAATTCCCGGTTGGTTTTACTCATTTTCCCAAAATAATTTGATTCATATTTCACCGACGCATCAACAATTTTAATCAATTTTTCAGGAATATTTTCAAAAACTTTTCCTGTTTCTGTTTTTCCTGCTACCTTATTTTTTTCTGACAATATCAGATTTATGAAACTATACAACACTGAAAATCCTAACTTGACATCAATGAATATTTTATCATTTACATTGATTTTTATCCTGTTTTTCTCTTCTACAATTGTAATATCTGATCCTATCACATCATTAAATGAATGATATTTATTAAAAAAAACGGTTTCATCCTTTGGATCGATAAAACATACCCGTTTACCATCCGGATAAAAAAACCATACTTCTGTTAAATTTTTATTTTTTGTCGGATTTTGTTTCCATCGTAACAACCAGATACTGCATCCATTTTCGAAATCCAGACCTGGAATCATGTAACCTTTACATTGAACAAAATTCATGTTAGTTCCATAGTAAATTTGTTTTCTTATACTGTTGGAAAACTAGAAGGAGTTGATTTTTCGATAATTCCCGCTACACAGACTGTGGATCAAATGTTGCATTTTGTACATTGCTGTTCATTAATTATGATATTCGGCATATAATTAATCCTCCATAAACAGTTTACAAAAAAAACATTTACTACTCGCAATAAATTACAGGTTATAATCAGCGTTACTGTTACTGTTCAACTACTCGTAATTACCATTTCGTAATTATACTAATTTTATTGTCACCGTGTAGCGTCACTTTCAAGCTCGTTTTCCTCACTATCCTTATTGTAAAAAACTAACAATTGCCTTTAGTTCCATGGAACCCCGCCAAAACTCATCGCAGCTATCCTGCCCAGTTCAGCCCCGGCCAATAAAGCATCGGGGACATTGCGCATCTTATAATAACTCCCAGTAAATCCTGCCTGAAAAGCATCACCACACCCGGTCGTATCAATTACTTTCTCAAGTGGTAATGCCTCCTGCATATATGTTTTGCTATCCGAAAACGCCATACTCCCTTCGGCACCTAATGTCAGCACAATGACCTTCTCTGGTGTCTTTTTGGCAATTTGTGCCAATTCTCCGATCATGTCAGCAGTTCCTCCAAAGAAAACAATGTCCGCTGTTATCAGGCAATGCTGAAGCAGATCATAATCCCGTAAATGCAAAAAGTCCACACTCAAAAGCTGCGTTGTTTTTCGTGCGAGAGTTGAATTGAAAAACGGGCAATTGGCATGTGTGGCCCAGATATCAAAATTACTCAGGTAAAACCATTCGGTTTCTGTCATGCTAAAGGCCTCATAAACACCGCTCTCCCACGCTCCATCAACACCGAATCGTTCACCTGCTGCATCATTAATAATTTTATTCCGTGCTGTAAATCCATCGATCCTTTTAAGACTGGTTATATCTACCTGTTTATTGGTTAATAATGCTGCCAGCCGGTCACCGGCATCATCTGTTCCCAATGCTCCGATAAAGGCACTATTAAAACCAAGCTCCTTGAAACGAACCGCTTGATTCAAAGAGTTGCCACCGGCATACCAGGCATTTAGTTGCGGAAAGAAATCAATTGCCGCAACACTGAAACACGCTACGTTCACTTTTTCCCTTTCAAAATCAGAATCTGGAATCATGTACCTTTTACATTAAACGAAATTCATTGCATCTCAAAGGCTTGTAATAATACCCCCATTTTCACACCATAATCCTGTAAATCTTTATGAATCACTTATTTGCCATAACTACAATATCAGCGAATATAAATCAGGTTCCGGATGGTTTGCGAAAGTGTAATGTAAAAATAAGATACCGCAATATAAGACCAACCATAAGATATCACGTTGTATCATCAATAAAATCATAACTATATGTCTTAAGCCTATAAACGCACTTTTTTTGGGTGAGTTGTTCAATTGCATTCTGGAGAATAAAGAATAGTTTTAAAAACATGTTTCAGATTTGCTTGGCAAATAGCTATATTCGAGTAGCAGTTGCTATGTTCCATTACTCCTTTTTGTAAACATTGCCGGTTAAGAGGATAATAAACCGGACAAACAACTGTCAGTACATTTTATTCTGTTTTATTAGTCCCTATAGAGAAGTCAGCGTAACTTTTTTGAGTTTTATTGGTGTTTGGGTGTTAAAGGGGACAACAGGTAAACTAACCCACTGTAGGAGGCATTAACATCTATGGTTCAAACAACTACTATTGTACCTATCAGGCACTTGTCGCAGGAACATCCCCTTTCGTGGTTTCAGGAAAGAATGTGGCTTCTCAATCGTAAAAATCCTCGTGATTTAAGTTACGATATTCCAGTTGTATTTCTACTTGATGGCGAGATAAACATCAATGCGCTGAATAAAAGTATCACCAAGGTTCTTGAACGCCACGAAACATTACGTGCCCGATTTATTGTAAATAAACGCGGTGAAACTGTTCAGGTAATTGCACCAAACGAACCTTTTTCACTGAAGATTATCGATGTTCAGGAATCTGAAATTCCGCATTTTATTGAACAAAATATGCGCTATGTTTTTGACCTTGAAAAGGGACCGATATTTATTGGAAGTCTCTTAAGGATTAGTAGTAAACGTCACTTACTGCTCCTCAATGTTCATCACATTGCAGCTGATGGCTGGTCAATAGAGAGTATTCTTTTTTCAGAGTTACAAGAGAGTTACGAAGCATTCGCATCAGGCACTACACCATCAATGAAATCGTTGCCTGTTAAATATACCGATTTTGTGCATTGGCAAAGAAATGTTTACATAGCAGACAGTATTACTTTCTGGCAGAAACATCTGGAAGGTTATGAAGCATCACTGGAATTACCAACTGATTTTCTAAGAACTCCCAGGTCAGGCAGTACCAGCGGTCGATTGGAATACAAGTATTCCACTGAATTTTCGCAGTCACTGGAAAAATTCGCTCAAAAACACGGCTGCACAATATTTATGAGTCTGCTTGCCGGTTTTGCGCTCACCGTTAACCGGTATACCGGCAAGGATGATCTTTGTATCGGAACAACAACATCCGGACGAATTTTTCCGGAAATTGAAAAACTTATCGGATTTTTTATCAATATCCTCCCCTTACGCATTTCAATTGATGAGGATATGAGCGTAAGTCAATTTATGAACAGTATTCGCTCGACTGCACTTGCAGGGTATGACCATCAGGTAGTCGCGTACGAACAAATAGTATACTCATCATTTGTAAAACGTAGTGATGCATCGAGTACACTGGTGCCACTTGTTATCCGTCATCAGAATTTTCCACGCACCAATCTTGAGAAGCAGCTTCCGGGCGGTGTTAAATTTGGATCATATCCCGGGTATGAAGGATACCGCACTGCAACAGGAAAAGATGCAATTGCCCGATGCGAAGTTGAGTTGTCGTACACCGGAGATCGTAACAAGCTTGAAGTCGAAATAATATATGCTTCAGATCTCTACAGGGCAGAAACAATTACACAGCTGCTGAAACACCATGAGCAACTGCTCCTTGAAATGATGACCAACAATCAAAGCCGGCTTTCAGAGCTTACCATGCTCACCGATACAGATCGTCGTCGTCTGTTTATAGATTTTAATCAGACAAAACGAGATATAGACTTCAACAATAATTTTCTGTCACGATGGGATGTGCAGGTACGAAAGAGTCCGGACGCTATCGCTTGTCACGATTCTTTTGGCTCCTGGCGCTATCGTAATATTGCGGCTGCGTCAAATGCTCTCTCATTGACACTGAATTCAAAAGGTGTAGTGCCTGGTGATATCATCGGCGTTTGCATGGAACGTGGTGCACCACTTCTGTCTGCAATATTCGCGATATGGAGATCGGGTGCTGCTTATGTTCCCCTTGACCCTGCGTACCCCGAAAGTTACCTGAAACAGATCACCAGTGATGCACAACCGAAATTGGTTATCGGTACCAGAGAGCACTTGACCAGACTGGGATTCAGCGAAGAAATTTGTTGTATCATTGATGCCAGACTCCCGGTAGTACCCGAAACTGTCACAATGCCTGCAACTGCTCCGGTCACACCGGATTCTATTGCATACCTGATGTACACTTCAGGTTCAACAGGCATACCCAAAGGTGCACGTGTTCCTCATCGTCAGTTGACAAACTGGCTCAGCGGACTCGAAACGAACTACCCGTTCACTCCGGATGAAGTGATTGCTCAGAAGACAACTATTGCATTTGCAGTCTCGGTTAAGGAGATTTTTGCAGGTCTTCTTAATGGTTGTACAACAGTTTTCATTGATACTGAGTCTGTAAAAGATCCTGTACTTTTTGTTGATGCGCTTCGTAAATATAAAGCAACCCGTGTAAATCTGGTTCCATCACATATGATGGCTGTTCTTTCTTATATGAAAAAAGAAAAAATTGAACTTCCATCGCTGCAACTATGCACCACAGCCGGTGAACCGCTTACAACGGAAATGATCATGGTATTCAGATCGGTACTGCCTCATACCCGATTGATCAACAATTACGGATGTACGGAGCTCAACGATATCTGCTATTACGATACTACAAGTTTCGATGCCACACAGCAGGGATTTGCTCCTGTGGGCAAACCAATCCAGAATACACAGTTGTATGTCCTTGACAGATATTCCAGACCGGTACCGCTCGGGGTGCCCGGTGAAGTACATGTTGCGACAGCCGGAATGGCTCTGGGATACCACAACCTTGAGGAGTTCAACAGAGAACGTTTTATCCAGAATCCTTTCAGCAAAGAGTATGGCGGGATTTTATACAATACCGGTGATGTAGTCCGTTACTTGCCGGATGGAAATCTGGAGTTTCTCGGGCGATGGGATTTCCAGGTAAAGATCCGCGGTTTCCGTGTTGATGTTCGTCATGTTGAAAAAGTGATGGGTGAATTTGAAGGTATGGGTGTTCGTGCTGTAGTAGGAGAAAACGGACAGCTTCTTGCGTTCTTTGTAAAGCAACCCGGAACAACGACAGACGTCGGGAAATTGCGGGAATTCCTTCAACAGAAACTCCCTCCCTACATGGTTCCAACAGCATTTATTGAAGTAAATGAAATGCCTAAACTCCCGAATGGAAAGCTAAACCGTCGGGCGCTGAAAGTCTCAACCGGTATGATTCAGCAAAGTGATACCTACGAAGCCCCTTCTACAAACATTGAAAAAAAGATTGCAGAACTCTGGTCAGAAGTACTTGATATACCTGAAGATCGTATTGGAAAACGGTCTAACTTCTTCGAACTTGGTGGTCACTCACTCTCTGCAACGCGGTTTATTGCCAGAGTAAAAGAACAGCTTGGAGTTGAGGTTGGTTTGTCTGTTGTTTTTGAATATCCTCATCTCGTTGAGTTAGCATCAAATTTATCAATGTCTACTATAACTCAGGACAATGATGATTCAATCATTATCGCATCACAAATTAAGAAACCTGCACAGCGTCACTACTCGCCTCCGGGATTACTTGAAAATAAAGTTGTATTGGTGACTGGTGGCAGCAGGGGTATCGGACGCTCTACGGTCAGACTGCTTGCCAGCCATGGTGCCTCAGTTGCGATCAACTACCTTAAAAACAGTGAGCAGGCAATGGCGGTCAAAGAGATAATTGATGAAGACGGGGGTATATCTGAGATTTTTCAGGGTGACACGACTGATCCGGATCAGGTGAATGAACTTGTCAAAAATGTGCGTAACCGTTTTGGAACAATTGACGTTCTGGTTGCCAACGCTGCAATTGGTTTTGCAGTGGCACCATTCCTTGAATGCAACTGGGAAAATTTTGAACGTAAACTAAGTAATGAACTCAAGTCAACATTCCTGCTCTGCAAGGCAGTTGTTCCCAATATGATTGAACAGAAAAGTGGCAGTATCATCGCTATATCAAGTACAATGTCAAAAGAAGTACAACATGGTTACTGCGCTCATGGAGCTGCAAAAGCTGCACTTGATTCATTTGTACGTTCACTCGCTAATGAACTGGGACCTGAAGGAATACGGGTCAATACCGTCGCACCGGGACTCACATTAACAGATGCAACTGCGCCAATGGCTGTTCATATCAAAGAATCAGCAGCAGCTCGCTGCCCGCTACGCCGCAATGGCCTGCCGCGTGATATTGCCGGGGCGATTCTATTCCTTGCAAGCGACCTATCACAATTTATGACTGGAGCATATCTGCCTGTTGATGGCGGACATGTCATGCTATAGGAGAGTCAACTATGAAACCATCATTACTTGTAATTGACAATTACGACTCCTTTACATTTAATCTTGTTCAGATGTTCCGGCAATACCCGCTGGACATATCTGTTTACAGAGCAGATAAAATTACGGTCGAAGAGGTCGAGCAGAAATCACCGGATTATATTGTTATCAGCCCGGGACCTAAAGACCCTGCTGCCGCAGGAATCTCCATCGCTCTTATCAATCATTTATATAAAAAAATTCCGATATTTGGTGTTTGCCTCGGAATGCAATGTATGAATGAAGCTTTCGGTGGTATAACAGTAAGAGCTCCACTGCCAATGCATGGTAAGACAAGCTATGTTGAACACAACGGAACATCAATTTTCCAGGGGGTGAGCCAGCCAACGGTTGTTGCACGATACCATTCTCTTGCGGTTCAGCAAATTCATTGTGATCTGGAAGTAACTGCAATGACCAATGATGGCGTTGTGATGGGATTATCACATAAACAATACCCTCTTCATGGTGTACAATTTCATCCCGAAAGTTTTCTCACCGGGGAAGGCTTTACAATGGTAGAAAACTTTCTGAAACTCGGTCCGCTTAAGGAGCAACTCAAATGAATCGTTCAACTGTATCTATTGAGCCGGGCTTTTTACCGGAAACATCCGATACACTACTATCATTACCACTTGAAACCAGCAGATCATTTCTGGAAATTGCAGCTGGATTTTCCCACATAACAGGGACTGTGGCACTTGTCAGTGGTGGCTCAGCAGATTGTGCACGATATAACATTTTAGGTGTCAACCCATGGCTTTCTCTTTCATCGACACTTACTCACACAACCATTACGACTGGTAATTGCACACAAACGATTGAAGCTGACCCGTTACAGATGCTTGATTATATTGTCAAGCGCTATAAACTGACCGGAAATGAGCATCAACTCCCCCTTTGTGCCGGTTTACTCGGGTATCTGTCCTATGATCTAAAAGACTGCATCGAAGTACTGCCCCGTACCAGTGTTGATGATCTTCATTTGCCGCATTTGTATATGGTTGCTCCATCGGTTATTCTTATTGAAGACCTTAAACTGAATACAAAGACACTATTTGTTTCGTCAATTGACGGGGATCCAAATCAACGTAAAGATGACTTTATTAATGCAATCAACGCTCCTCTGCCTCAAAAAAACAGTAATGTTTCTGCTCATCAGGCTGAAATGAAATCATGTTTCGTTCGTGAAGAATATATGAAAGCGATTGAAGATATCCGTGACTATATCGTTCGCGGTCATGTCTATCAGGTCAATATGTCCCAGCGATTTGAAACATCTTTTAGCGGTGATCCCTATGAATTGTTTGTAGCAATGTTCAAACGCAACCCGGCTCCTTTTTTTGCCTATATCAACGCCGGTGATCATCACATCGTTTCCACATCACCGGAACGTTTTATCGAACTTCGCGGTAAGCGGGTCGAAACCCGTCCGATCAAAGGTACGCGTCCACGGGGAAAGACACCTGAAGAGGATTTACAATACCGTAATGACCTGGCAGCAAGTCCTAAAGACGATGCAGAGCTTTCAATGATTGTTGACCTTTTGCGAAATGATATCGGAAAAGTCTGTAGTGCCGGTTCTGTAAAGGTACGCGAGCACAAACGTATTGAAGCATATAAAAATGTATTCCATAATGTCTCGATAATTGATGGTATTCTTGATGATGGCATGAGTTCAGTTGATCTTATTCATGCGACATTTCCCGGAGGATCAATCACCGGGTGTCCAAAGATACGCTCAATGGAGATTATTGATGAACTCGAACCGGTTCGGCGCCATTTATATACCGGATCTATCGGGTACATCGGTTTTCACGACTCGATGGACCTCTCGATTGCAATCCGTACCGCTACAATCAAGGATAACAGACTGTTTTTTTCAGTCGGTGGCGGTATCGTTTACGACTCGGATCCTGCGGATGAATTCCAGGAGACACTTGACAAGGGTGAAACGCTTATGCAGGCAATCAGCAGTGCATTTGCAAAGGATCCACCACCTGCCGCACAGTATGCCTGGTGCAATGGTAAATTCAGACCGCAGGGTGAGTTGTCAGTGCCGGTGGACAGTGAAGGATTTCTTTACGGATATGGAATTTTTGAAACTATCTGTGTACAAAAAGGCAAACCATGCCGACTACAGCGGCACCTTGACAGGTTCAAAAACGGCTGGAATAACTGTTTTAACACCCAATTTCCCGACATCACCTGGGAATCGGTAATTGAACAATTATTAGAACGCAATGGTCTTACACACGATACAGCAGCGGTAAAAATTCTTGCGGCAGCAGGAATTCACGGGAAACCGGAAACGCGAATCTTACTTGTCACAGCAAGAAAATATGTACACCGGTTGAAAGCAGCCGGCAGGGATGGATTATATCTGGCAACATACCCTGATAAGCGATACTCATCACTGGCATCATATAAAACGATGAACTATATGTTCTGTAAAATGGCAAATGACTGGGCAAAACAACAGCATTGCGACGAAGCAATGATTGTCAACACAGACGGAACAGTCTCTGAGACTGCAACCGCCAACATTCTTTGTGTCATTAATGGAATATGGTACCGTCCGAAATCAGACCATGTCCTGTCAGGAACAATGGAAACCGCTGTCAGTGACCTGCTTGCAAGCCGCGGCATAACCATCCAGGCACGTGCAATAACTGTTGATGAACTAAAAAAGGCAGATCAGGTATTTTTGACCAATGCATTAATGGGTATTGTACCGGTACTTCAAATTGACGGCACAGCGATCGGCAGCGTCGGTATTGAATTATGTAACGAGTTCAATACTTTATTGTTTGATACTGATACCGATACGGCACTGATTGCGGAAGTGCATACGGGGACGAAAGCGGTAGCAAGTAGCAAGTAGCAAGTAGCAAAGTAGCCAAGGAGGAAGCGCTCTCAAGCGCTGAAAACACTAAATACAGGGACGTACCCATTGTTTTGTGAAGCGACAGGTTACATTGTAAAAGTGCATCTCGACCGGTGCTTAATGACCATGTTCCTTTTGTACTACTTCTCATTTGCAAATTTTGAACCAGTATTACTCTTTTAATTAATCATGTTAATCATGTTAATCATGTTAATCATGATAATCATGATAATCATACAAATCACGGTTCGGACAATTTGCGAAAGCGAAATATCACAATAAATTCCGTACAAATTACACCTATCGTCAATCAAATCAAGAGTTGTCCACCCCAAGAACCCGTACCTTCATTTTTGTCCGGCAACTAAAGTATGCAAAAAACGCCTGCGCCCCGGAGGCGCTGGCAAAAGACTCTTTTACTTTGAAACCAGTCAAGCACTTCATTAATTGACCATTCAGGAATATAATGCCCACCATCATGCACTTTTAGAGTGACATCCCATCCTTTTTTCAGTAAAAAGTCAGCTGTTTCTTTTTCCGCCTGTGATTCTTCCATTTTCCCAGATAAAAAAGGCAGGGATTTTCAGGTATTCCGGAATCCTGTCTTTTCTGATAATGGAACTATCCACACATGTAATTAAAAATAGCACAAACGATTCGCAGTTGCTTATATTATTTAACGGAGTTTTCAGGATACTTATGAATAATTGAACTAAACTGTTTTCTATCATCGAGACTGGAGAAATCCATGAAAAGGATCTTTAATAGTGATCTGGTGATTGTCCTTGCCGGTGAAGCCGGACAGGGAATACAATCTATAGAAAGTACTATGGCGCTGCTTTTAAAGCGAAATGGCTACTACGTGTTCTCTGCATCGGAATTTATGTCAAGAGTCAGGGGTGGTTCAAACTCAACTGAATTGCGCATTTCATCAAAACCGGTAGCATCATACAGCGACCGAATCGATATACTAATCCCCCTTCACAATGGCTCCATTAAACATCTTAAGAAAAGAATCACCCCGGACACAATTGTTATCGGCGATGCATCAAAAATTGAATATGATGGTATACGTGATATTCAGTTTAACAAGATAGCACTTGAAGCAGGAAATGTCCTCTATTCAAATACCGTTGCGGCTGGTGTTATCTGCGGATTGCTGAACCTTGACCCCAAAGTGTGTGAATCGTTTATTTATCAGCTGTTCGCATCCAAAAGTCCGGAGATCGGTGAGAAAAATGCCGACGCACTACGGCGCGGTTACAGTGCAGGAAGTCAATTTACAGATTTAGAAATTATTATAGAACACAACGAATCGGTTAAAAATGATATCCTTCTTTCCGGTGCGGAATCAGTAGCGCTGGGTGCACTGGCGGGTGGCTGCAACTATGTTTGCGGGTATCCCATGTCGCCATCAACCAGCGTGCTTGAAAAAATGGCATTCTATTCGAACAAATTTGACATTATCGTAGAACAGGTTGAAGATGAAGTCGGTGTTGTCAATATGGCACTGGGGGCCTGGTATGCAGGTGCACGTGCATTAGTAACGACATCGGGCGGCGGCTTTGCACTAATGTGCGAAGGGATCAGTCTGTGCGGAATGATTGAGTCTCCGCTCATTATTCACCTTGCACAACGTCCGGGACCAGCAACAGGACTTCCAACACGTACCGAACAGGGTGATCTGAATCTTGCATTATATGCAGGTCATGGCGATTTCCCACGAATCATTCTTGCGCCTGGAACGCTTGATGACGGATATATGTTGACAAAAGCAGCATTCGAATTATCTGACAAATACCAGGTACCGGTTTTCATCCTTACTGATCAGTACTTTGTTGACAGCAGATATAACACTGCACCATTTACTGTTACGCGCCTTCCAGAGAATCATATTGTTGAAACTGATGATGCATATAAACGATTTGCACTTACAGAGACTGGAATTTCACCGAGGGGTATTCCTGGGTATGGAAGCGGCGTGGTTTGTGCCGACAGTGATGAACATGATGAAAGCGGACATATAACGGAAGATCTTGAATTGCGTGTAAAAATGGTTGATAAACGCATGAAAAAAGAGGCTGCAATCCATGATGCCGTAATAGAGCCGAAACTAATTGGTAAAGTATCCTGTTCAACACTTGTGATCTGCTGGGGATCAACGTTTCATATTGTCAATGATGCAGTCAGGTCGCTTGACAATGATGACATCGGTGTGCTTCATTATTCATGGATCTTTCCATTACCGAAAAGTACAGCATCATACCTTGGAAATGCATCGAAGGTTATTGTGGTTGAAAATAATGGTTCGGCGCAGTTTGCTAAATTGATACAAAGGGAAACGGGTTACGTTGTTACTAACACTATTTTGAAATATGACGGATTACCCTTTACTGTTGAAGAAATCGCACAAAAAATCAGGAGTATGATATAATGGAACATACCGTTGAAAACAGATTCGATTTTAAAGAGCCAATTGATATCGCCTGGTGTCCCGGATGCGGTGATTACTCCATACGTAAAGCACTGCTCGGAGCCCTGCATGAACTTGACCTTCCGAGAGAAAAAGTGGTACTTGTTTCCGGTATCGGTCAGGCAGCAAAGATGCCTCAGTATGTGAATACAAGCTTTTTTAACGGGCTCCACGGCCGGGGACTTCCTCCGGCAACTGCAATTAAAGCATGTAATCCGGAACTGACCGTTATCGCTGTTGGTGGTGATGGCGATATGTACGGTGAAGGCGGCAACCACTTTCTCCATGCAACACGCCGCAATCCGGATATGACTCTTTTTGTTCATGAGAACATGGTATACGGCTTAACAAAAGGGCAGGCTGCTCCTACGACCCGCATCGGTATGACTACTCCGGTTCAGGTAAAAGGGGTTTTTGAAAAGCCAATTAATCCGATTGCACTTGCAATTTCACTTGATGTCACCTTCGTGGCACGGGTATTCTGTGGTGATATGACACAAACAAAAGAAATAATGAAACAGGCTATTTGTCACAAGGGATTTGCACTCGTGGATATTTTCCAGCCATGTGTATCATTCAACAAAATTAACACATTCAAATGGTTTAAGGAAAACACCTATTCGCTCCCGGCAGATTATGATCCATCGGACCGGGCAGCAGCGTTTAAAAAGGCTCTTGAGGAAGAGCCTTTCCCTCTTGGGATTATCTATAAAAGCAATCATCGCAAAACGTTCGAAGAAAATCTGGATGTTTACAGTAATGACAAAAGACCTATGTATAAAAGGACATTCGATCCTGAGATGATCCGTGAAGAGATTAATGCGAAAGTTTAAAGAAAGAAGGTCGTCTCGGCTTCGCTGACGACCT
>JAAZBG010000189.1 GCA_012513915.1 Fibrobacter sp. | reverse complement strand
TGAATTGAATTGTACTTTCTGTTGTTAATCAATAATAACAAGTGTACCCTCCCCGACAGAATCGAACAGTTCTATAATATCGTTATTACGCATACAGATGCATCCATGTGACATTGGTGTTCCAATAAGATCTTCTCTGTTTGTTCCATGAATATAGATATATCGTTCATATGAATCAATTGACCCGCCTTTATTGATACCAGGTTCAAGCCCATCAAGGCGCAGAATACGTGTAAGGATCAGATTCTCTTCTGTCATTGTAGTGTTATAATTATCACCAGTGTCTTCCCTGCTGCGAAAGATTCTTCCTGGTGGTGCATTGTGCCCGATTTTATTGATGATTTGATGAACACCAAGCGGAGTCCTGTTTGAATTTTCAAGATTACCGGTACCGAATTTTGATGTAGAAACAGGATATGTTTTAATTACTTTTTTATTTTTAATAATGAATAGTTTTTGCTTTTCAATATCGATATGCAAATAAATACTTTCAGTGTTATGTTGTAGTTGTTGTAACCGGTTTTGTAATAGTGGTATTTTATGGTCAATCATCAGTGATCCCGTATTTAGAGTAAAGTGATAAAACACTAATGTCTATAGACTTAATCCTTACCAAAATAATATAATTAATATATAACAGGTAGGAATTGAAATAAAAGCTCCAAAATGTAAAGGAAGTAACGTATGGCACCAGATCCAGCATATCCAGCAAACAATGAAGACACATGGCGCTTATTTCGTATTATGGCCGAATTTGTTGAAGGCTTTGAAACACTTTCGCGAATCGGACCATGTATTACAATTTTCGGTTCAGCACGCACTCCCAAAACGCACAAGTATTACAAACTGACTGTTGAGACAGCCCGGTTAGCGGTTCGTAATGGGTATGGTGTTATTACAGGTGGCGGGCCCGGTATAATGGAAGCCGCTAATAAAGGTGCTACTATGGAAAATGGCAGATCTATTGGACTTAATATTCAACTGCCATTTGAGCAAAAGCCAAATCCGTATGTTAAACTACTTCTGAACTTTCGTCACTTTTTCTGTCGTAAAGTAATGTTTTTAAAATATACATCAGCAGTTATTATCATGCCTGGCGGATATGGTACAATGGACGAAATGTTTGAAACATTGACACTTATACAAACGCAGAAAGTCGATACGTTACCGCTTATTCTGATGGGCAGGGAGTTCTGGGGCGGTCTTGTTGATTGGTTAAAAGACACAATGCTAAAACATAAATATATTTCACCTGAAGATATAGACATGATGTTAATTACTGATGATCCCTTTGAAGTTATCGATTTTGTAAACAAATGTGAAGGAACAAAAAAAGTTACTGCAAACTTCGTTTGATTTTTTTTTGTAAATAGTTAATATTTTTGTTGACACAGGAGTCTGTATAGCTTATAATATAAAGTATCATTTGTATCAAGTACAGGCGGTAATTTACAAAAAGAAACAATTCCTGATAATATGTTCTCTAATATAAATACAGACAAAGCGGCACTCAGATTTTGTAATGATTGCTGTTGAATCTGTAAACTTACAATTTCTTTCCTTCAAATGGAGGTAGTTAAAGTGGTCGCAAAGAAAGCCGCCAGGAAAAAAACGCCTGTAAAAAAGGCAGTAGCAAAAAAAGCTGTTACAAAAAAGGCGACTAAAAAAGCCGCGGTAAAAAAAGTAGTCAAGAAAAAAGCGCCTGCAAAAAAAGCTGTGAAAAAGGTAGTTAAAAAAGCAGTGAAAAAGGTAGCTAAAAAAGCTGTGAAAAAGGTAGTTAAAAAAGCAGTGAAAAAGGTAGCTAAAAAAGTCGCTAAGAAAAAAGCTGTGAAGAAAGTTGCCAGGAAAGCCGCTAAGAAAAAAGCTTAAACACACCTCAATATAAATGAGCAGAGTTACTACTCTGTTCATTTCATTTTAGTTTTTTAAAATTTATATAATTTTTTTGTTGTTTTTTTATTTTTTATTGTATATATTTATGCAATCCAACAAGAATATTTTATAAATCCTCAACAGTTTGACTTCATGATAGAATTCGCAAAGCAGATATCAGAAAAATGGAACATCCCGGCGTCTCTTGCTGAGAAGATTTGTGTAGCTTATACAAGAAAAGATACACCTTTCTACCTGGTAGAGTATGTACCCGAAATAGCAATCGAAATGTCGGCTGCTGCTGTTTGGGAAATTTATGATTTTCTTTCAAGTATGGAAGAACTCCTCTCCAAGAAGAAAAAAGTACTGGCTGCACTTAAGAAAAGTGATGCAGATCATGGGGCGCTGGAGAAAAGAGTAACAATGACATACAGTTCGTATGAGCTGGATGACATACTACTTCCTCTCAGACCAAATCCCAGAAGCAAAGGTCAGCTTGCAGTAAAAAAAGGGCTTGAGCCTCTTGCAAGTCAAATTCTTAAACAGACTGATGAACAATGTACTGTTCAGGATCTTGCAGAACCGTATGTCGGTAAGGATGCATCATTAAAAACAGTTGATGATGTGATTGCTGGAGTAAAAGATTTACTTGCAGAGAAGTTTGCATATGATGAAACTGTAAGGGCCATGACTCGCGAATTTGCATTCGATGATGGCTTTTTCGAGATAACTCCGAAAAACAAAAAAGATTCTCAATTCGCACAATATATCGGTAAAAATATCAATATCAGTGACTGTACAAAAGAAGAACTTCTCAAGTTTATGGTTGCTGAAGACAATAAGACAATTCGTCTTAAATTAAATGTTCAGCTTTTCCGTATTACAGAACTTATTCGTCATCATTTTATAGAGAATCCTGATGCATGTGGATTCGATCTTATCTGTGAAACCATTGATGAATGCTGGCTGCGCCTGCTTCAACCGATCGTTGAACGTGATGTCAAGGAAATGTTGCGTAAAGATGCTGAAATGTGGGTATCAAAACAGATCGCATCAGAAATCTGGCGAAAAATCGAGAGTGAGCGTAATGCCGGGCCGGTATTCATTATTGATGCCGCAAATGAAAAGAATATTATCATTATAGCTCTCAACGGAACCGGTGAATTACTTGGTGTAACTACAGAACGTAAGCCGCCGGAAGGGAAGAACTTCACAAGTGATCGTTTACGGCAATTTGTAAATCGTCATCGTCCGGGAGCAATCCATATAGTAAAAAACGATCAGGCATCACTGGCTGAAGCAATGCTTAAGCAGGTAATTGATATGCTTGATCCTGTTCCCGTTATTGCACAGTTTGAACCGGATATATCAAAAGTCAATCCATCAGACTCAGAGTGGATGAAGAAGAATTTTGAGACCCTGCTTGATGAAGATATGAGAAGACTTTACGGATATGCAATTGTGCACCTCAAGCCAATTGCACTGCTTCAGAAGATAGGGAATCAGTACTATGATGTACACGGTTTCCAACAGTTGCTCCCTGAGGCAAAGTTTCTTGAAATTATCAATCGGCTTTATTCTGAACTTACATTGAAAAATGGTATCTCCATCAAAGATTTGTCTGATTCTCCTATTGTAAAGTTTTTGCTGGTGACTCCGGAAATTGTTCAGGCTATCAGAAGCTTTGATGCTCAGACTCCTCTTGTTACTAAAAATGATCTGCTGAAAGTACCTGAAATGACTGAGGCAATTTTCAGAAATATCTCAGGATTTCTTCTTATTCCTAATGCTGAGGAACTTATTGATAGAACTGCAGTACATCCGGATCATTTCCCCTTGATCTATGAAATCAGTGAACAGCTAACCGTATCAATTGATACGATTGTAGATAATCCTGATGTCATCCGGTCATATATGACAGAAGAACCAATGGTAAAGGTTTTTATTGAGAAAAATCTTTTTGGTCAGGTTAGTGCAGGCAGGAAGTATCTATCGCAGCAGGCACCTAAGCTACGCAAAAAACTCAAACTTAATGAGATTAAAGAGGGTGCAATTGTTTCCGGTCGTGTAACAAATATTACACAATTCGGCGTATTTGTAAATATCAATGCAGTTTGTGATGGCCTTATTCATATATCACAGCTTGCGGATGAATATGTAGAAACTCCGGATCAGGTTGTCGGCATAAATGATAAAGTTGATGTAAAGATTCTTAAGGTTGATGTTAAAAAGAGAAGGATCTCTTTATCAATGAAAAATCTTGGAAACAAGGCTCCTAAGGTTCGCCCGTCACAGGGGCAGCTTGATCATTTAGCAGACTTTTTCAAAAACCGCTAAAAGATTCTAACGTATGATTTAACGCACGGTCTACTGTTGAGCAGGCTGTGCGTTTCTTATTTGGTGATACAACGCAGCACATGCATGCGTTATCACCCTGATTCTCACACTGCTCGTTGCTGCATCTTTTGTAAATGTTGGCACTTCGAGATAATATCTCTTTAATAACGATACCAGACGGTTAATAATAAAGGATTGTGTACTTTCTCTATTTGTAAATTCAGTGAAAGCGATAAGCGTGATAATTGCAGTTTCAGTCTGATTCAGTAACAGGTCTTGATCATTGTGAATAGGGACGCTCTCTGGCCAAACTGAATCTGCATAGTTAAGTAAACGCTTTAATTTCATCATGAAATCTGTATCACAGATACTTCCGCATAAAAGTTTTAAATTATACACTGGTTGTAGGCTCAATATCGCATGTGAATAGGACTGGCTTACCTGAAAATTTATAAAACCATCCTTGATAAAAATGTCAGGATTGATAAATGCCGGATCCGGGTTAATACATGTGACCAACTCGTGAGCAATAGTATTACAGTTCTGTTTATTACTTAAAGCTGACATTATAACACGTGGAACAGCTGTGCAGATATATGTTTTGTTTACTGGTGAGATTTGATAATGAACTTGAATCCTGGATTGATCTATTTCCGGGTATTTTTCTGCTATTGCATCATGCAGGGTTGAATGAATATAGTGATAAAGAGTCATATATCGATGCATTGTAACATGGCATACATGTCGGATCGTGCCGTGTTACAGAAATTATTCTGCAACGCAGCACAAACAATTATTAAATTGCGGTTTTTATTCCATCGGACCAGACTGATTCGATATCATAATAGCTTCTGAGCTCAGGAATCATGATATGAACAATAACATCTGAAAAGTCAATCAGAATCCAGCGGCCCTCATCTTCCCCCTCATGTTTCCAGGGGCGGGTACCTTTCTCAATGAGCCCATTAACAATTTTGTTATAGATTGCCTGAACATGGACTGTTGTGTCTGCTTGGCATACAATAGACCAGTCGGCAGCACCAGGTACTGCCTGTAAATCAATTATAACTATTTTCTCTGCAAGTTCGGCCTGTGCCTCTTCTACGATTGCATTAACTAATTCTTTACCAAAAAGAACATTTTTTTCAACTTTTTTCACTGAATTCTTTCTCCATAATCTGGTCCAATAACCACGGTGACATCATATGTATTATCGTTTCTTCTTATACGCACAATTTTATCTGTTTTCAGAATACCTGCAACCTGCCGGGCAATAGAGTCATTTCTGTTTCGTGATACCACCATTGTAAAGGGATAGTTCCATGTATCTGCATTACCTAAATACTTGACATCAAAATTATTCGCACGAAGGTAGTCGGCAACTTTAGTCGCCGCACCTGAAGCTCCGCATCCGTTGAGTATTTCTATACTTCCTATTTCCGGTATGGCGATTACAGTTGTATCCCTATTTGTTGTATTACGGACTGAGATTTTTGTTGTACCTACATACATTGCAACTGCACAAAAAATACAGATAATGATAAGGACCACAAGATTATTCATAAAACTATTCCGTTCAGAGATGTTTGTTGCTTGATAATAATGGAATTGTTATTAGATATGAAAATCGCATTGAATCGCCGTTTTGTTCCCTTTTAATCTGCACCCCGATATCGATACTGCTCCAAAGCATATCTGCTCCCAGAATTGCAATGTAGATTGGGTAGTCGAATGCCGGGAATGCGCTGGACTTATTTGTTCTATGTAAAGTATAGAGCGCAAGCGAGCTTACTGCAATACCTGTCATGGCAAGTGCTTTGCCAGTCTGTTTTCGCTTAAACTGATGTAATCCGGGGATAAAAAAATTCTGGATTACCGCCCATTCATTTTGTTTTATCTGATTTGTAGTGAGAATGGTATCATGGCCAATAATCCCGGCTTTTTGCTGGTTGATCCATGCCTTCTCAGTAATACCTGAATAAAGCCAGGGATACCTGAAATATTCCACAAGAGAAATATCAGAATCCAGCAGAAATTTAACTTTTTCAAATGGCATTTTAGAA
Source organism: Fibrobacter sp. (assembly GCA_012513915.1). Lineage (GTDB taxonomy): Bacteria > Fibrobacterota > Chitinivibrionia > Chitinivibrionales > Chitinispirillaceae > JAAZBG01. The sequence continues at coordinate 3,514 of JAAZBG010000189.1, read as the reverse complement.
TCTTCCACAAGTATCTTCTCAACTGGATCGAGTTTTAACTGATCAAAGTCTGACATTTCAGAAGCATAGGTGATAGTGATAGTCACAAGAAGCAAAAGTAAAATATTGTTATTAAACAAAATACGCTCCCGGAACATGAATGTCTGTGGGTTGAAAAATACCATAAACCCTGAAAATGTTGCTTTTAAACAGAATAGTATACAACCACGGTCACAATAAATAAACTAGGAAAATACATTATTTTCCGGGTATGTATGAACATTTCACAATGCTGATCACTGTATTTGTAATGGTGTAAAGAGGTCTTTCGCCAGGATGTTTTTATTCAGGATACAATAACTCAGTATGTATGGCAGGGGTATTGCATTAATTGAATTTCCGAAGTGCTCCTATATGCAATACGAAGGTTTAACCTGTATCGTGGGATTCTTTGACAATAGAGAGTTATTCATTTACATCCAAGCTTATAAATCATAACTTTCTCAAAATCTTTCAGAATATCTTCATCACTTATTTTGAATATAAATGGCTTTGATTTTCCGACATTTTTTGTTGAATGAAAATGTTCTTTACTATCTTCACTGATGTCAAGTTTGTATACCGGATCAACATATTTTTCCGGAAAATATAGTGTCGCCTGCATAAAACCTTTCCAGGCAGACATCCAGACTATGTTTTTTTTCTTCTTTTGTACTTTACACAACCATGCTTTCCCATCGTGGTAATAACGCCATTCGTAAGTCATTTCATACGAAGTGAACAGATCCAGCAGTTTCCTGTATGATAGAAACGATTCTTTCAAAATCGACTTTAGTACAATATCATCAGGAAATGTGTTCTCATCTCTTAGTTCGACAGTATTTATAGTTTCCATATAAAGTGCCAATCCTTAACAATTATTCTAAAGGAGATCAGGAATAGGAGTGTAGTTGTTATTAAAATCTATCATATTTTTCATCAGATTGCACCAAAACAAATGGCGATAAAGCTTGGTCCATTTAACCCACCATGCATGATTACGCCTATCCATGAGTTTTTTGTTTTTTGAACGATATAGGATTGGATAAAAATCAGTGGAATGAGTGTTAGTAATAACTGCCATCCAAAAGCGATATGGAATAATCCCCATCCAAAGCCGTGAATAATCCAGGCGTGTTTACCAAAGGCAATTTCCTGTCTTGGCAGCATTACACCTCTCCATAAAAACTCCTCTCCAAGTATATTTAAAATCCAGTATGGAAACCACACTAAAAGCAGCCAGTATCGACCACTTGTCAAAGGTTCAAACGACATAAACACCGGTGAATGATCAAATTTACCAATCAGCAGTTCCAGGCCTTTCATGATTATCATACTGAATAATCCAACGGCCAATAATCCGGCAATACACCATACGATGTCGCGTTTTGTAATTTTTCTGAATCGCAATCTGTTAACAATAGTGTGTTTTGAGAGCCCGAACCCTTCCAATTTTAATACTAATAAGCCCGTTATTATTAACGGTGCAAAGATACCCGCTCCTGCAACAATAAACCAGAATAGTATCGTTTCCTGTCCGGTTATGTTGCTTAAATAGGGTATTGCGTATTTTGTAAGGAAAAACATAACCATTGACGCAGGGACATATATTGCAAAAGAACCTGCGATACCAAGTTTTTTAATTTCTGATGTTGTATTCATATTTTAATACGACTTTTAATACGACCTGTGGAGATATGAAAAAATGAATATTGTATCCTATAAAGGACACAATCACAATAGAAATACTAAAAGCCATGACTAACATCAAGGGTTGCGTTTTTACATTTTGATATACAAAGCGGTTTGCGAATATCAGCGAAGTCGCTCACAGTTTAAAAAAAGAGTTGCAAACTGGTGAATCATTTTGATCCATTTTTAACAATGAAAAATACAATAGTTAATAGTTTAAAATGATGTGTACTTAAATGAATGTGACAAATACTAAAGGTGTTTTAATGCTCGCTTGCAGAATTACATTACTTTATCCGCAACGCACGTTTCCCAAAAAATCCGCTATTTTGTCAACTCTATCCAATCTTCCTCTTTTTCTGTTTACATTAAGCTGCAGTTCTAACGGGGGAACCCGGATCTCGAAACCGTTCCATTGAACAATTTCCAGATTCTTTAAAGCATATGGTCCGCAATCTACCGGCTCGGGATTATCAAGAACCGGTGATGGATCAGAGGCGATATCTATTCTGACATCCATGAACATCACACCAAAATCTTTTGTCAACCATCCGTTTGTATCAACGATAGGTTCAATCAGGTAGTCTTTGAATAGTTCGGTGATTTCATCAACAGATTTTGAATTGATCATGATGTCAATATCATGCGGGTTCAGTTCGATACCGCGAATACAGGCTGCACAGCTTCCTGTCAACCACCAGTCAATAGTACTATCCTGAACCATTGAGCAGAACTTCGCTAATCCTGTCTTCCATGGAACATCTGTAAAGTATCCCAGCTGATCAAACATAAGCTTTGCATTTTGCGAATACCGTTTCTGCATGTTTTTAATATACTTCGCATTTTTAGGATATTTTTTGATATACCCATGACCATCATTCTGATAAAAGCACATTTGCAGGACTGGCTCATACTTCGGATCAAAATCGTGAACTCTGTATATGATTTCGTTGTGTTGTTCTTCAAAGGAGATTTTCATTGGATTGGGATTTCCTTTTTCTGTCAAGATAAACATCGAATCGGGTTACACCATTTACGTATTGTCAGCTGTAAATTAAAACCTACTTTAGTGTAACTTTCTTTCATGCAGTATGCGTGTTTTAATATTATTCTGTTAATTCTTCCACTTCGTTTAAAAGCCATTCCGCAAAGTTAGAAGCAATGGTTTCGAGTTGATCCAGGTTTTCTTTTTGCGATTTTTCATGATCCCAGAAAACAATCGGATATTCTCCATTCTCATCTTTACATCGAGTGTCGAAACATTCCTGGTCACCCATGCCATTATTAAAAAAGGAAATAAGAAACATTGGAAGAGGAGAATCTGTTTCCTGACGTTCATAAAAATTTGATTGTACAATATCCTGGCCGTCACATGGTCCGACCCAATATGTTTCCCAATATCGCAATTTATAAGAGCCTGCTTGAGATAAAAATGTTAGAAAACTTGGAGGAAATTTAAATCCAAGAAGATTCTCTGCGGATATAATCTGCTCAATTGAAGGTGCTGGAAAAATACGAGGTTTAGATATACTCTTTGTTTTGAGTAAAGTAATTGCTTCATCAATTGTGGCCATATGGAACTGTTTTCCCGGTAATATTGGTATGGATGTTTTTTGTTGAAACCAGAGTCACTGTAAGGGAACAAGAATGTGGGCAGGGGAAAACTATTGAAATATAGGGCTCTATAGACTTATTTGTGGGTAAAAAACAATAAAAAGTTAGCATGTGGATTTTCAAATAGTAGATTCTTTTTTACGAAGAAAGTTTCTGCAAAAGAAAGGACCACATGCTACTCAAGACAATA
>JAAZBG010000017.1 GCA_012513915.1 Fibrobacter sp. | reverse complement strand
TACCTGGAAATGCGGTGCGTCACACTATGACGTAATTTATTCGCTTGATGTTCTATATCACAGGGGGATCATTGATCAGGAAAAAATACTCTCTGAATTTGCACAGGCATTAAAACCGGAAGGCTTGTTGATTCTAAACCTCGCGGCATTTAAATGTCTCTACCGGAATCACGATCGTGTTGTGCACACAGCCCGCCGGTATACAAAAAATGAGGTTGCATCACTATTAAGAAAAGCCGGATTTACTGTCCTCTACAATAATTATCGTTTACCGGTACTTTTTCCCGTAATTCTGTTAAAAAAACTCTTTGAGAAAGCTGATGATACAGAATCTGATCTGGATACGGATCTGAATCCGATCACTAACGCGTTGCTCTATACCTATAATCGATTGGAAAATATAGTACACCGATTAAAAGTACCGTTGCCGTTTGGAACAAGCGTCTTTACGGTTGCAGTGAAGCAATAGGTAATGATCGTCGGGCAATTGATGCTTATGCTTCTGATTACTGGTAGTTGTATTTTTTTACTTGTTGTTTTTTTAAAGTTTTGTAACATTTAAAGTTTATTGTCATCTAATATCATGGAAACACAATTATGAAAGAACTTGATTCAATAACATTACACCGGGCTATTAAGGGTGATAGAAAAGCGTTCAAAGCGTTGTATGACCATTATTCTCCGTTTGTGTGGCGGGTTGTTTTCAAGATGGTTTCGGGGGATCAGATTTTGGCTCAGGAGCTTTTACAGGAAACATTTGTAAAACTTCACAGTGCCCTTGGTAATTTCAGGGGTGAGTCCGGTATATCAACATGGATCTATAGGATTGCATATAACCTTGCCATAACGGCATTTAATCAGCGGAAACGATTTACAACACTTGATGAAATAGAGAATGTACTGGTTGGAAATAATCGGACAGATTCTTATGACAACAGCGAGTTTATTAAAAAAGTGCTCGCTCAATTAAGTGCTGATGACCGGTTTCTGCTGGTTGCCAGAGAAGTTGACGGGATGAGTTATGATGAAATATCGGAAGTTACGGGTCAAAACGAAGGTGCTCTGCGTACCAGACTTCACAGGATCAAAGAACAACTTCGTTGTCACACAGAAAAACTACTTGCCGGGAGGAGTATGCATGCGTAATGATAATGATTTACAAAAAGAATTACTTGATGTTCCACCGGTACCGGCGGATGCGTTCTCGCATATTGAACACCGGATTTACAATGGAAGTCTGAAAAGGAAAGTTGTTATATCACTGGCGGCATCGTTGCTTATGGTCGTCGGGGCGTTAACAATTGTAAACGTTCATAATCAGCAGGCCGAACAGACTGCTCTTGCTGATGAAATTATTGAGGAGCTTGACTTTGCAAGAAGCTTCATTAACGGAGACGAAACATATCAGGATAATGATATACTTGCTTTATTTGTTACTGGCGCCGGAGAATAAGAAACTTTATACTTAACGAAAGGATTACGTTATGCGTATTCGTACTATTATAATCAGTGTTTTTGCAGTGTCATTGTTAGTATCACCTGCATGGTGCGAAATGGGTAAGAAGGCACAATGGATGCCGGATCTTGGCTTGACGCAGGAGCAACAGTCGAAACTGGTCAAAATACACAATGATAAAAGAGAGATCCGTGGAAAATACCGGGACAGCATTGCTTCGGTGCATAAAAAAATTAAAAATGAACTCGGTCAGCCGAATCCATCAAAGCAGGCGCTTAATGAGTATGCTGTAGCGTTAGGTAAGCTGCATTCGGAGCAGATTCAAAACAATAATGAACAAATGCTGAAAATTAAAGAAATTCTAACACCGGAACAGTTTAGTAAAATGATGGACAAAGGATGGAAAGGTCAGGGAAAAGAGATGCATGGAAAGCATAAAGGTAAACGGGGTCCCGGAGCCGGTCACGATTGTGCTGACAAAAATGCTCATTATGGAAATGTAAAGTAATTAAAATCTGTCAATTTCCAGAAAAAAAAGGGAGAGCCTAATAAGGCTCTCCCTTTTTTTAAAATCATATTCTGCTAATGATCTGGTATTTGCAGTCCCATGAGAAGACAGGAATAGTGAACGATTTGTTTCAAGCAGTTTTCCCTGCTTTTAATCATCTGTTCAGAGATCTTAAATTGTCAATTAGTTTTCTTAAGTAAATAATCAGAATAAGTAGGGCTTTGATAAATCTTTATTCATTTACAAGCAAAAACCCCACTCATTAATATAACCATCGCTTGCGGACGACGCTTCGAAGTGGTGGGGGGGGGAGACTCATCTCTATTCCGTTCTTGTAACACCAACCTTGGTCTTTTCATTAAATGTTTTCCCGTTAACCATTTTCGCGTAGACATCAACAAGGTAGGTTCCTGATGCCACATCACGACCATTCATATTTTTACCGTCCCAGACAAGGCCGTAGATACGGGAATTGGTACCGGTTTTAGGCTGCAAATCGGACCGCACAATATTTCCAACGGCATCATAGATCACCACTTTTGCATACGTGTTTCCACCTGATACTGCAGGAGTTAGTACATTGGGCGTTTCAATCAGGATAATGGTACCTGTTTTGGGCTCATTGTTTGCAGGTATATAGAGAGAATGTAGTGCGATATGGGTACCGGGAATAAGGGATGGAATCGGGGTGTCGGGATTGAACTTGTTGGGGATAGCAACAATGGATGCAACTCCCTCATTGACAACCTTCAGCGAATCGACAAGTTGACCGTATGATGCAACAATATATGCAGAGTCACCGTTTGAGCCCGTAGCCCTTGAAATTACCGTGAATTTCCCGCTGATCGGACTGACAACAAAAGCAAACTGGTTTTCAGATCTCCATGATGTATTATCAGCAAGGCCGACAAAATTGTCATATTTGTCTCTTAATACTGCATATACTTTCTTTGTGGTACTATTTCTGCCAAATACCGTTTCAATAAACCGGTCATCACCGGTAAGCTTCTTTGGAACAGAATCCTCAATGATCTCAAGCCTTTTGGGAGCATCTGGCTGTACGTTGATGAGTAAACGTGCTTCTGATGGTTGACGGGACAATGTTTGCTGATCGTTGAACGTCGCAACAAGTACTATGGTCGATCCTGATTTTGTCAATGTTGCAGTCGTCTGTGCACCGGTAGTCTTGTCAAGTGAATTTCCCTGGCTGTTATCCAGAAAACGCCACTTGATATATTGGTCAAAATCTCTGAGCCACGTTCCGCTTGAATCAAACAGATGGCCCCATACCGGCAGTTGCGTACCTGCGGTAACCGTAACTGATTCCCCAAGCGGTGTGTTTCCGTTCTGATCAGGTGGACCATCTTTTCCATAGAGCTTTAGTGTGTACGCTTTGGGTACAGCTGCCTGACGCGGGTAAATTACTATCTGTACCCTGCTTTCGGGTATTGTCGGGTTCGTTGGATCTTTGAATGTTCCGGTAAGTGTTACCGCGGTATTCTGCTGAAGCAGCGTAACGGTGACACTCTCTCCTGATTCGTTACTGATTGTTGCCGATTCCTGATTGTCAACACTCCAGGTGATTAGTTTGTCAAATTGGGGCTGCCATACTCCCAAACTGTCAAATACATGGCCGTAATAGGTAACGGCACTATTGACCGGAATTGTATCACTACCGCGTAGTGCATTGTTGCCGCCGGTATTTGGTGTTCCGGGTTTTTTATAGATACGCAGATTTGATTGTGAGAAAATGATGTTTGTTGTAATTTTTATATGCGATTCTGCGCTGTGACGTTCTGCATAGAAAAAGTCAAGTTCGTATGATTTGCCATTTTGTAATCCAGAAATATTATCCAGACTGAATGACTGTAGCTGTTCCTCATGAATGCCGCCAAGATCAATCTTAAGCTGCTTGTCTAAAAACACCCACACGTCGTCATCACCGCTAAACGAGAATATCATCCCCGGTGTCTTTATAAATTTGTAGTGAAGCTCCATGGTAAACGAGTAGTTGTGATCGACATTTAACGACTGACCTGAGTTACCTTTTTCATGGTTCCACTCATTGCCGAATCCTCTGTTGTCAAGTGGGAAAAACGCAGCGTTGCTGTATTCGTAAACACCGTTACCGATATGCCGGAACGGGAGTGAATCATGTATGACAATGTTCTTAAATGCTGTATCGTAGTTGACAGTCTTAATGCCGTTATAGGTGATAGTCTGTTGATACTCCTGTTTCCAGTTTTCTCCTCCATAAAATCCCTCTTCAAATCCTGCCTTTGGGGAGTAATCGGGGATCGTGAAATCACTCTTCGCTGCAGTTTCCCATGGACGAAACCAGTACTTGATAAAGTAATTCATATAGGGGGTGGGTCCAAGGACGGGTTTGTCGTCAGGGCCAAGCGTTGATGCCACCATGCCGGTACGAAGCTTTCCGAAGTGACGAGCCTCAAATTCAGGATTTGACCGGTCCGAGTGAAAATCATAAAAAGTGACAGGAACATAAATTGTATCCGGATAATCAATTCCATACGAGTATGATGCAAGTATGATAGTCAGAAGTGCAATCACATGAAGTGAACCTGGAGCGCGTTTTTGCATGATTGTTCCTTACTGTGGTGGGACCAACTTGAATTATTTTATCTATCTGATGTCAATTAGCTGTCTGATACAACGCTGCACGTGTCAAATACTTATGTAAGATTCTCCATATTTTTCACAAGCAGCATACCGTCCGATAGCATCTGGAAAAATAGAGTATTCTCTTTGGTATCAGTAATAATTAGTAATATTATCATACCTGCAAGTTCAATCGTTGTCGGTTCTTACAGCTCTTGGGTGAGCCTGCTTGTAGACCTTCGAAATGTGCTCTTTGGAGATGTGTGTATATATTTGTGTCGTGCTTAACGATGAATGGCCAAGCAGTTCCTTAACTGCCCGGATATCCGCTCCTTCGTCAAGAAGATGTGTGGCAAATGAGTGGCGCAAAACATGGGGGCTGCGTTTTTTCTGCTGGCTGACTTCCGAAAGCCGTTTGTTTACAATTCGGGATATCTGACGAACCGATATACGTTCTCCATGTCCATTGACAAACAGGGCAGGATTTATATCACCAGTATTTCTGCAGTGTGACCGGTAACGCTCCATCGCACTAATCGCATCTTTAGTTACAGGGACAATTCGCTCCTTGCGTCCCTTTCCAAAGACCCTGATTGTCAGGTTACGTACATTGATATCATTAAGATTGAGCCCTTGTAGTTCACTCACACGTATACCGCAACCGTAAAAAAACTCAATGATCGTATCATTACGGGTTGATTCCAGTGTGTTCTCCGCTTTGGGCTGAAGATGTTCTGCCTGATTTTTAGTTAAAAAAACGGGCAGCGGCTTGTCGAGTTTTGGCGCGACAAGCACTTTTACCGTATTTACTGCAAGTATCTTCTGCTTAACACAATACTTGGCAAATGATTTCAAACAGGCAATTTTCCGGGCAATTGATCGCGATTTTTTCTGATCAGCCGATAATCTCATTATAAAACCACGCAAGACCGGTTTTTGCATGACAGCCGTAACATCCAGATCGATCCTTTTTTCGGTACAAAAATCGCTCAGCTGCTGCAGATCAATCGCATATGCCTTTATTGAATGATCAGAGAAGTTTTTTTCTTTTTTAAGATACTCAAGGAAACGTTCAGTCGTTGCATGCAATTCGTTCATCTGAAACCCGTAAGAATAGTAAATTACTTGAGTTGTGCAACTTAACAGGAGGTCGTTGCAGTTTATAAATACATCATTCCTTCATGTACAGAAACTATATTATGGAGTTAAAAAAAGAAACGGAGTATACACAACATATATCATTTAGTAGTGTGATATGCACGCTAAAGCGCAGCAGAGAGGTAATATATGGTAAAAGGAATTATTCTGGCTGGAGGGTCGGGCACACGGCTTTATCCCGTAACAATTGCTGTAAGTAAACAACTGATGCCCGTGTATGATAAACCGATGATCTATTATCCATTGTCAATACTGATGCTGTCAGGAATAAAGGATATTCTGATTATCACTACTCCAGAGGATCAGATGCAGTTCAAGCGGTTACTGGGCAATGGGAATCAGTGGGGTATTCAGCTCTCCTATGCTGTACAGCCAAAACCGGAAGGGCTTGCGCAGGCGTTTATTATTGG
>JAAZBG010000188.1 GCA_012513915.1 Fibrobacter sp. | reverse complement strand
GTCGCATTCCATACATCAAAAGAACAAAAGCTTGACTATGCGCTCAGCCTTTACAAAGAATTGCCGGATAGTTCACGTTCGATTGAATTCCGTGGTGATATTTTCGGCCAGTTCATGAAATTCGATTCTGCACTCACAATATATAAAGCTGTCGAGCAGACAAATCCGACACCGGAAATTGCAAACAAGATTGCGTTTACATTAGAAAAAGCTGGTAAGCCTGATGCAGCACTTGAATATCTTAATCAATGTCGCACAAGTAAACGTATGAATTCTACAGCTTATTCGATGCTTATTAATTTGTGGGCTTTACAATACGATTATAAGCAGGCAGATCTCATGTATACTGACGCAGTACAAACCGGATTCGCGAATGATCTTCTTAAAATTGACTATGCAGTGATTCTTGGGAGTCAGAACAGGTTTGGTGATGCAAAAGTGATTATCAATGAGGTACTGGGTTCCTCATCTGCTCCGGCTGTTGGGAAGCTGGTTGTTTTATTAAGTCAATCATATTTTTCAATGCTGGAAAAAAAGTACGATCATCTGGATAATGAGATTACTGTGCAGGATGATACATCAAAAGTTGCAGTAACTGCAAATCAATACAGGTTGTTTTTAAAGGAGCGGATGAAAGATACTGCAGGTGCACTCACAACGATTGCAGAAATTTACAAAAAGGTACCTCAGAGTGCAACCGTTGCAATTTCCTACGCACGCGAACTTGTCAGAACAAAACAGTTTGGAAAAGCAGACACAATGTATCGCCATATTCCGCAGGCGATTCTCCTTTCGCCATCAGTGCTGCCTGAGTTTGCATCAAATCTTGTCCGGCTTGGTAACGATGACGACGCAATGAAACTTATCAGTAATCTGCATCAGCATAAGATTTTTAACAAAATGTCACTTGAACTGTTCAGGGATTTAAGTTACAAGAAAAAATTTATTGAAAAAGCAGAAGCTGCGCAAATGCTGCTTGAGAAAAGTTTTAAGGATGATGCCGGGGTTTTATGGAGTAAAGGGATAATAGCTTTGCGAAACGGGAAATACGATTCTGCGTATTCGGTATTTTCATCACTGGCAAGGGCAAATCCCAAGGAGCAGCAATTTGCCATAATGAAGCTCAATACCCGATTTTTAAAAGGTGATTATGAACAGGTAATCACTGATGCATCATCTGAAAATGTACCTGTTGCATTTAGTAAACTGATCAGCGCCCGCGCATTTCGAAAACTTGACAAAATTGATGATGCAAAGAGAACTTATGAGGAACTTTTGACGATTGCAAAAGATTCAATTTTAGAGCCATATATGGAATATGCACAATTTCTTTTAGAGAGTGGAGATTCCAAAAAAGCCGCAGAAACATTCTCAAAACTTGTATCAATGTATGAAAAATCACCGGGAAAGACTAATAAAGGTCTTGCGATGATACTTAACAATTACGCGTGGTCTGCAGCTGAAAGCGAATCATTTGACAAGGAACAGGTGCTTGCCGCAGTAAAGAAAGCGATAACATTACAACCTGACAATCCTCAGATAATGGATACATATGCGACTGTCCTGATGAAATCCGGAATGTTTAAAGAGTGTGTGACAGCACTTAAAGACAACGCGCTCCTTAAGAAGAATCCATCACTACTGTTTCATTTAGGGTTGGCATTTGAGAAAAGCGGTGATAAAAACAGGGCTGTGCGGACATATCAGGAAATAGTGTCAACACCGGATTCGCTATTAGGGCAGAACGGAAAAGTTAAAAAAGCAAAGTTAGTAGATCATTTAGCTGAGCTGCAGAAGTAGTCTCTCTAACTGATTTAAAACTGCTAACGATTAAAATGTAACTCCTGATTCCCCCTCTCTAAATCCTTTTGAAGAGGGGGCTGGGGGGTGAGGCGGAGAGATCAATGACATTTAATTTAAAACTGATTATTTCCTTTATACTTGGTGTGCTGTTTTCCTATGGTATAATATGGGTAATACTTAAGACGTCTATTGTTTATCTGTTTGCTGATAAACCGGGCCCGCGCAGAATTAATCAGCGTCAAATTCCCCGTGTGGGTGGTATTGCAATACTTTTGGGATTTCAGGTTCTTGTTTATGCATGGCATTTATTTATCCCATCTGTATCTCACTTGCCATCAGACCTTCTATCTGCACTTACTTTTGCGGCGCTTGCCATTATGCTTGTTGGTCTTGCTGATGATATGGTTGTATTTCATATCCATAATAAGGCAAAGTTCCTGTTAGAAGTATTAATAGCTGTTGAAATAGTATTTATTAATGGTATCCAGTTAAGAGAGATTCATCTTCTTGGATGGGATTGGGAACTGGGGTATTTAAGTATTCCGATAACGGTGCTCTGGATTGTCGGAGTGACAAATGCGATTAATATTATTGATGGTGTTGACGGATTAGCAGGTTCTGTAACGGCGGTGATTTTTGCGACACTCGCTATTTTTACCGGTTTTTCATCAAATAATGCTGTTTTATTTCTGTGTGTTATAATGGCCGGGCTGGTTATTGGATTCTTAATGCACAATAAGACTCCGGCAAGAGTTTTTCTTGGAGATACTGGTTCACTTTTTCTTGGAATTATCATTGGAGTTCTCAGTATTTATCTGGTTTCGAACTCAAGCGGGTCTTATCCAATACTTATTGCGCCACTGCTGGTCGGGCTTCCGCTATTGGATGTTTTTACCGCGATGTTTCGTCGCTTCATGAAAAAAATACTGGCGGGTACAAACTTTATGAAAGCACTTGGAGCGATGTCTGTTGCTGATAATGAACATATGCATCACAGGCTTGTATACCGCGGACTTACCCATTCAGAAACAGTCATTATTCTTGTGCTGTTTCATTCGGTAATATGTATGGGTGCAATTATGGTTAAGTTCACCAGCAAAGAACAGTGCATTTTGATGCTGATTTATATCTCTGTTCTTGGAGTCTGGTTTTTATACAAGTTACAATTTTTTGAAAGATTTGAAAAATTGTTCAAAAAAGTTCAGGTTGTTCAAAATACCAGGAGATTTGATATAGCAGTTGTTGATTCCAGTGATGTATTGGCGTATTCGCTTCAGAAGTATCAGCAGGATCTCTTTGCATTTACTTTTTTTAATGAAGATGAGATTGTTCATAATGAGCGAAGCTTTGCTGCGATTATTCTGGAACAGCAGCAGGATATGAGGGTTGACAAAGTTATTTCACTTGCACGCTCGCTTTTTTCACAGTATTCATGTCCGATAATTGTTGTTTCAGAGTTAGGGCAGATTCCACCAAACTTTCAATTTCAGGATGCAGAACAGAGCACGTTTATGATGCTTAAAAAGCCGATTTACATTCCGATGTTGTTAAGGGAACTGCTGCGTCTTATTCGATTAAGCAGAAGCTGGTCGATGGAAAGGGTAACTGAGGATACACGTCAATTTTTAATGCAGGCGGTTATAAATGAGGACGTTTGAAAAGAATCGAACCCGTTTACTAATTATATGTCAGGATCAGAAGCTGACCAATAAACTTGTTACACTGTTGACAAGTTATGGTTACTATGTTGACTATTGTTCTACAAGAAAAGAAGGAATCCTCAAATTCAAGCAGCATAAACAGGCGATTGTTATCTTTGAAGCATCACTGTTACCCAAATTTCCCGGGCACCTTTTTAGAATTTTTAAAATATTCAGCAGTAATCCCAAGATCCTGATTGCAGCTCATGAGGATGAAGAAGCAAAAGTATATCCATATCTGAATAATGGTGTCTATGATATTATTCAGCTTCCTTTACGATTTGAATATCTCGATTTCAGCATCAGAAGGCTTATCGCATACGATAACCTGATGGCACGTCACGAATTCCTGACTATATTGTCAAGGCTGATCGCTTATTCTTCACCGCTTTGGATATATTTTATCATCGTGCTTGTAAGACGGTCGCTCGGGTATTACTGAGAACGGCCTCACCCCCCGGCCCCCCTCTCCAAAGGGATTTGGAGAGGGGGAGTTGAAAAAAACAATCCATCTCATTGTTGATTTCAATTGCAATGAATGTAAGCTTGTTATCGAAATTGATGGATATGTTCACGAAAATCAGAAAGTTTATGAAGAAGGCTGGTCGATATTCTTGCACATATGTAAACATATAACTATAGTAATATTTACAAATTTAGAGATAGAAAATAAACTACGTTTGGTTGTAAACAAAACGCACTACTGTCGATTCTGTTTACACAATACAAACAATTTGATGCCAATTGCTACTGCTGGTATAGTATAAGGTTGGGATGAAGCATTGAAGAACTTACTGGATATATTTAAGGGTGGTACTACAAAAGAGATTGGATATACTTAACACTCAACGGATTACCACTTTGTACTGCAATGACCTGCCATAATTAATCGAACATACAGCATGCAGAGGGCGAATGAGCGTCTGCCAATGGTATGCTAATTGCTCTCAGTTTTACTATTACTTCCAATGCGCCGGCCTTTTTATTGCTCTTTGTAGTAATTTTAAGGTAGAAATAAATGACTATTGATTTTTTGTTAAACTAAAAATAGATGGCGTTTCAGAGTGCTTTAGTTGAATATTATTTAAATAATAAATCACATTATAGGAGGTTCTTATGAAAAAAAATATGTTATTCTGTTTTCTGTTTGTTTTTATGTCACTTATGTCACATAACTCATTTGCAAGTATTGTAACATATAATCTTGATGGCTATGGTGGCTATGGTGAGCTTAATGGATTTATAGCATTTGAATCTGTAGGAATACCACACATATCGTATCCAGGTGAATATGGAGTAATAGTAGATTTCAAGTTGTATGATTTTTTTCTGGCAACTCCAAATGAAGTAATTATTCAAAGCGATAACACCAATGATAATAAAATAAGGTTTTATGCAACAACAGATACCGTTTATTGGAATGATGATCCGAATATATGGGTAAAATCAGTCTCTGATCCAGTGATGATACCCTTTGATATCCATCCATTACCTGAAGATGGTTCGCTAATTTTCGCACCAAATTCATTTGATATTTTTAATTTATGGCGCAGCGATGATTACTACTTTTACCAGTTGCATGCAGAATCTTTATCTGCAGCACCTGCATCTCTATCATTTACATATGCAGTACCTGAATATGAAGCTCTTACATATGCAGCACCTGAATATGCAGTATCTCAAGTAGATGAACCAGGTGCCTTTACTTTTGTATTGTATGGTTTGTTGTCTGTTTGTCTAATTGCTGTTATAAAAAGGACTAATGTTATTAAGTGTTAAGATAGGGGACGTTCCTGGCATTTATTGGCGTGTTTTACAGGTTACTTACAAATATAACAGTACTCAGACTTACAAATTCAGAAGTAGAATATGAACTAAGTCTGGCTGTAAACATAATTAGATAAGCGTGTGAAAGCAGATGTTCTATACGCTTCCCCTCGCCAACAAGTGTAGAGGGGGGGGGGCATGAACATCTTCTTATCTCCCCCTCTGCCACGAGTGGAGAGGGGGCAGGGGGGTGAGGCCCTCTTTACAAATGTACCTGCCGCCGGATTACCGGACCTAACACTCTCGTTACCGGAAGCGGTAACTTGCTCCAGACCTTTATGAACTTTTCCTTCTTGCCATTTGGTTCATCTTCAGGGATTACTCTCGTGTTGTAATGGTACCAGAACAATTGCTCCGGTTTTGCTCCCCACTGCTCTTTAAATTTAAAGGTTCCCTCACCAGGTGTGGATCTGCCAAAATCAAAGTATTTGTACTTTTTTTCTATTGAATAACAGAGCATTTCCCAGTAAAGCAGCATATTCGGAGAGATCTTTTGATAGGTTCTTTTAAATGATGCCCACGGGTTGATTGCTATATCATTAAAACCACAGACCATTGAGCATGCAACAGGCGTTGTTGCATTGTGGTAAATAACAAACAGTCTGTTATCCGGTGATGCCTCAAGCATATTTCGCATCAGGGCCTTTGAGTGTACCGGTGATCCAAGGTCTCTCATATTGTGAACAAATACATCATAGAAATCATCAAGCAGCTCAACGCCACCATTTTTACCGGTACAATTTTCTTTTTGGGGCTTTCGGATCTGGCTGCGCAATTTAGCAGGAAAAGTCGAAAACAATGCATCCTGATTGTCGGGCAATTCCAGTTTCATACGGACTTTGCCTGTTTTCTTTGACAGTTTGAGCGAACCGGCGCAAATTGTATCCGTAAAGTACTTCTGCTCCGTTGTCTGTCTGAACTCTATCTCGCTGATCTTTAGTGATACTGCAAGCTCTGCTGCTTTGTCAAGAAGCAGACGTCCGCATGTATCATCACTGGTAACAATTCCTCCATAATCACAAAATGGAAGTGAAACAAGAGCATTACCGAAAACCGGACTTTTTATAACAAAAAGCGGTAAAACACCCTTGACAATATTATCTTCTGATGCGACCAGATAATAGCTTTTATGATGATACGTTTTTTCAATAACAGTTTTAAAAAAATGAAGATGATAGACGCTGCTATGGTTGGAACTCCTGATAAAGGAATCCCACTTTTGTGAATCTTTTTGTTCGAGAATGTCAATGCTTATCATAGTATCCTAACAGGAACGGTAATATCTTACCCGTTTTTCGTGTGTGTCAAGGTCAACCTGGCGAAGAAGTGATAGTAATTTTAATATACTAATACGGTCTTTTTTGTTGAGCTTTTCGTTAATATGGTTTTTTAATTGTAAAATATTTAAAGGACCGTATTCTGCAATTACCTTAAAGATAAGTTCCTCTGCTGTCAGCTTATCGGATTCTGTTTTCCCGGCAGGTAGTGTATGATTTTTTCCTTCCACTTTCTGATCATAGACGCCATATTGAATTGAGAATGGATCGTTGGCGCTGATATTTTTAAGAGAGCGGTATTCATTTGTTTTTGTAAGGCCAAGGCTGCTTCTTGAAATGTCAACTGTTGCCGATTGGGACATCACCGTTCTGTCATTAGAGCTGAAATCCATTCCCTGCGATTCATCAACAAGTGGTAGTATATCGTCAGTTTCTCCCGAATGTGGTTCTGTGTAGTTGTCAGTAACTGAGTAATCGGTACTCATGGAGTCGTCGATATACAGATCTTTCAGCGACAGTGTCTGTGATTTGTCTGAAACGACCAGCTTCGATTTGGGCTTAGGCTGAAATTGGGATTGAGTCTGTTCATGAACAGAAGACTCATCACTTTCCTTACTTCCCACTCCCCACTTCCCACTCCCCACTTCATCTTTCCGGTCATTATCATTAGTCACATCGATAGGATTAACACCAATTTCATTAATAAGAACTGTTTTCTCAAGAGGTTCGCCTTGAGAAGAAACCAGACTGGTCTTTCTGCTTTTCACTTCCCGCCTTTCACTTCCCACTTCTTCCTTATGACCCTTACCAAGCTCTTCCAGAACCTTTTTCTTTACGTCAAGAATGTCGCTTCCACACTCATCATCAAGGAGGACTGTTTTTTCGAAAAGACCCGGGCTATTGAAATTTATTTTTTCGATAGGAGAGAATTCGGGATCAGGTTGAGACTGAGATTGAGGCTGAGCAGGAGAACAATCTTTCTCCACACTTTCCACTTCCCACTTTCCACTTCTCGCTTCCCCCCTGATTTCATCCAAAACCATCCGCTTTGCATCCGCGATCGGATTGGAGCCGTCACTACTTATAAGGATAGTCTTTTCAAAAGGAGAGAATTCAGGAGCAGGTTGAGACTGAGATTGAGGTTGAGCATGGGAACAATCAGTCTCCACACTTTCCACTTCCCACTTTCCACTTCTCGCTTCCCCCCTGATTTCATCCAAAACCATCCGCCGTGCATCTGCGATCGGATTGGGGCTATCACTACTGATAAGAATAGTCTTTTCAAAAGGAGAGAATTCAGGAGCAGGTTGAGACTGAGGTTGAGATTGAGCAGGAGAACAATCTTTCTCCACACTTTCCACTTCGCACTTCTCACTTCCCGCTTCCCCCCTGATTTCATCCAAAACCAGACGCTTAGCATCTGCGATCGGATTGGAACCATCATTGTTGACAAGGATAGTCTTTTCAAAAGGAGAGAATTCAGGATCAGGTTGAGACTGAGACTGAGATTGAGCAGGAGAACAATCTTTCTCCACACTTTCCACTTCGTACTTCTCACTTCCCGCTTCCCACCTGATTTCATCCATAACCATACGCCGTGCATCTGC
Organism: Fibrobacter sp.; assembly: GCA_012513915.1. Classification (GTDB taxonomy): domain Bacteria; phylum Fibrobacterota; class Chitinivibrionia; order Chitinivibrionales; family Chitinispirillaceae; genus JAAZBG01. The sequence goes on along the minus strand of JAAZBG010000188.1, from coordinate 9,952 downwards.
GATCGGATTGGAGCCATCACTATTGATCAGAAGAGTCTTTTCAAACGGAGAGAATTCAGGAGCAGGTTGAGACTGAGGTTGAGATTGAGCAGGAGAACAATCTTTCTCTACACTTTCCACTTCCCACTTCCCACTTCCCACTTCCTTCTTTTTTCTGCCTAATAAACTATCTACCAATTTCATCTCAGGTATCTCACTCTTCGGTCTCTCGTTAAATAGAAAATCGTGAATATTAGACTGTATCTCCAACGATGAATCATCTTCATCAAGGATTGTACATTTATCAGTCTTTTCATGATCATGCATTAAATTACGGATTGCCTGACAGCATGTTGCAACCGTATCACAGTGACATATATTTAATTTGTTAAAATCAGTAGTTTCAGAGAGTACCTCGGAACGAATACCTGCAAATAACAAAATACCGTTTAGTTTTTGAAGTTTTGAGACCTTTGATGAAAAATAGCCCCATACCTCCTTTTCGACAGCTGTTACTTCAGTCAAATCGAAAATGATAAAGGGTAGGTTTTTAGCACTACACATCTTAAATGTATTGTGAAGAACGAGACAGTTTGATTCAACAAGTTTTCCACTGCAATGAAATACAATTATTGCAGGTTGTTGATCTCTCAATATCGAATAACGAATCTGAAATTTAGTACCGTCACCTTCAGGAAGCACGTTGCCTGGGCAATTATTGACTTCTTTTTCTAATGTGTTAATCGGAAACTGATTTTCAGGTACCATATCTACTTTTGATGTTGTATTATTGCTGTTATTGATAACCTGTTGCGTATTACTATTATCAGGAATGCTATCAGAAACCGGTGTAACTTCGGTAGATTCATCTTCTGAATACTTTGGCATTTTACTTACCACCTGAGTGAATTCCAGCAAATACAGTTATATGTAAATTAATATCAGTTTAGTCTGAATCCAAGATATAAGTAAGAAGTGAATTGTAACAAATACAATCAACCGGAAGTGTTTTGTATTCAGCTACCAGCCACTAACTTCTCTTTATACTTATACATAAAAAAAATATAAAAAGACAGGTACCTTTTAGTTACATTCGGAGAATTCAATTTTATATTGTGATACCAGCTCAAAAACACCTTTGTCAGCCTTGACTATTGAAATGCCTTTTTCGTGTGCTTTAAGCGTTTGGGTTAATCTTTGAAGTCTTACAACAAAGTTGGGATTGTAGGGATTTCCGATAATAGACTCATCTTTTACGAATTCACTATGATAAAAGCGTGTTCTTCCGGTTTCAGTATAGATCATAAGCATTTTCCTCAGGATTTTTGCAGGAACATTTTTTATAAGCGGCTCACCGTTGATCATCACTGTTTCATTTTTCCGATCATACTTAAAGAATATTTTGGGATGCAGTTCGCTGATAAATTTCTTATGAAGTACTTTTATGTCTGACCATACATTGTCACTGAATTTCGAGATGTCATCAATAAGTGGCTCAAGGAAATTAAGTGGCGTATGAACCGTTGCACTGTAGTGGTATTCAAAAGCACTCACCGGAGCATTTATGATACATCCTTTATGAAGTACAATTCGTTTTCTTAACGGGCAATAGTAGTCATCAAGAACCAGCCAGGATGTCTTTTTTTCAAGATGGAGTCCTTTAATATCAATGTTATTTTCCCTGCAGTATTGACTGAATGAATGTTGTGTTGCGATCTTTTTATCATTGAGATAAAGGTGATTTTTTATGATTGTTGCCTCGGGTACTATATCAGAAATATCTCTGTAATCAGCAATGATCGTGTAGCTTTCGTATTCAGGTAACTGAATCGCCGTTGGAAATCGTTTGATTATGATTGCGGCCCACAATTCAGCATCAAAGTGTTTTAACGGGCGGTCCTCAATTGACGGATCCGTATGTGCCACCATCAGGACCGTTCTGAATCGTTTGTTGCCATCAATGCTGTGACGTGGAATTGAGTATTTTAGTCCTTGCGTAAAGTGGCTGTTGTAGTGATCCACCAGTTGCAGGACGAGAAAACGTGGATCCTGTCCCGAAAAAAAGAGTCCGAGTATTGATTTACTCCATGACAACCAGTCTCTGGGTGGAATGAGAATACCCTTGTTCAGACTGCCAAATGACGAACGAATAAATGTTTGAATGTCAACATTGGTTGTTTGTAAAAAATTTTCAAAATGTGAAAGAAGGGAAAAAACATACTTTTGGGAATACCATTTCGAGCCCTGCCACAACTCAGTGAACATCATGTATTCATCTGTTGATGAGTACCCGGGAAGACGGTATGAATTCCAGAATCTGCGGATTTCATCTGATGTGAAATGAAGCAGCATACCTGCATAGAGAAGACGTATGTAGTCATACCGGACGAGTAATTCAGTTGTATGCTTATTGGTGATTTGATTAGTCATAGAACCAGCGTGTCCGATAAATACTGTTTAATGTTGTCAACTACGGGACTATCATCTGATGAATAATTGATCATTGTATCATTATACGATATTGTGTGGACTTAAAAAAGAGGCTTTGAACAAATTCATCCTGATGATACCAGTTGCGATACAAGCGATTTATTCAAACAAAACAACCCAATCTTTTCAAATGAATATATAAATGCATTCTGGAAAAAACAACCTAAAACTGTGGTAACATTCATAATATGCAAAACGGAAACATTTTTTTTGCGATTGTTATGTAAGGGATTGTAATTCAAAGAGATTAAAAGTATAATCATCATACTGCATTTCGAAATCGTGTAATGTAAGAAGCAAAATGGGTGTCAAGGGTGTCATTCTACACTAAACGTTACATACTAACGATACTTTCCGGAGTAACATTATGAAGCATAAGGGTTTTAGTATTGTCATCGCCGGGATACTGGTGATCTGTTCATCACTTTCCGGGCAGCAAAAGGATATCTATATCCCGCCATCACTTGTGGAGTGGAAACAGTGGGTTCTTGACAAGCATCCGTTATTGCATTGTCCGGAAAGCATGACCGATTCATCTGTGAAATACTGTTCCTGGATCTCGCGTCTTGATCTACAGGCAGGTAACAAGTCTGCGGAGTTTGTAATGAGTGTTACCGTGTTTGCACCTGAAAAGATAACACTTCCGGGTGATGCTACATACTGGCCACTGGATACAAAAGCAAATGGGAAAGCTGTACCGGTTGTCAGGAACAATGATTCACGTCCTTCAATATTTCTGGAAAAGGGGCAGTGGACTGTTACAGGAAGATTGCGCTGGGACAGCCGGCCTCTGTCATTAAAAATTCCTGCGGATGCTGCAATTGTAAATGTAACAGCAGAAAATAATAAAAAGATTGAAACTGAAATTGACAGCGGAGGCATGCTTCGTTTCAGGGGCGTTGGTTCTGTATTAAAAGATTCAATTACAACTGATAACGTGGATGTAAGGGTATTTCGAAAACTCAAGGATGGATGCCCGATGTATCTGCATACAGTTGTAACGTTAAGTGTTTCAGGAAAGGATCGGGAAACTCAGCTTGGCAGGCTTCTTCCTGAAAATGCAGCGATTGTCTACCTTCATTCATCCCTGCCGGCATCAATTGAGAAAAATGGAAATGTGCGTGTTCAGTTAAAAAGTGGAACGTGGAATATTGAAATGATGTGCAGGTTTACTTGTGATACAAAGATTTTCGGCATGGATAAAAAAACTGATAACTGGCCATCACAGGAGATCTGGTCGTTTGAAGCTGATCCGGGAGTGAGAGTTGTATCAGTTAAAGGTGCAAATACCATAAATCCTTCCCAAAGTGCACTTCCCGGTGAGTGGCTCAGGTTTCCCGCATACAGTATCACTAGTGATGTCAAACTTGAAATAGCTGAGGAGCACAGGGGGGATTTTTCACCGGATCCGAATGTTCTCACACTTGATAGAAAAATGTGGCTTGATTTTAAAGGTGAAAAAATAACGATCAAGGATATTATTTCAGGAACTGTCTCACGTTCGGGACGTCTGGCGCTTGATAGAAATTTTGTACTGGGGAGTGTTTCGCTTGATGATATTCCACAGCTTGTCACGACGGTTGATGGTACAAATCCCGGAATCGAGTATCGTCAGGGTATGATAAACCTGAAATGTTTAAGTACGGCAGCTGCTGAAAGTGTCAACAATACCGGTTGGAATCATCCGTTTACAAAAGCTGATATTGAACTTAATCTGCCTCCCGGATATTCTGTGGTACACATTAACGGACCTGACTATACAAATAATACCTGGCTTTCAAAGTGGAGCATCTGGGATATTTTCCTTCTTTTCCTGCTTGTTATCTCGATTTACAAAATAAGTAATATCCGGTGGAGTATTGTCGCATTAATCACATTTGTTGTAACATTTCATGAGAATGGTGCACCCTTATTTTTGTGGCTTAATATTGTTGCGGCAGTTGCGCTGTTGCGGGTATTACCTGAAAGTAAATTCAAAAAACTATTATCCTGTTACTCTGTACTTGCTTTTCTGGCCGTACTATTTGTCGGATTAACCTTTTCTGTATATCAGGTGCGTCAGGCATTGTATCCTCAGCTTGAAAAAGGAAAATTGAGCCATTTTTTAGAACATAAGCAGTACGCATCGTCGAAAACGAATTTTTATAAAGAAGAAGTCGAAGAACTGGTTGCGAAAACGGTTTACCAGAAGAGTATGCCGGGTGTACGTCAACAACAGATGCTTGATCAGTATGATCCGGGAATTAAAATTCAGACTGGTCCCGGAGAACCTCAGTGGAGCTGGAATACGATTACCTTTGGTTTTAACAGTCCCGTTGATTCACGACAAACCATTTCTACCTATATTTTACCACCGCTTGCAAACAGCATAATCTCATTAGTCCGGGTGTGCGGAATATTTTTAATATTGTGGTGTCTCTGGAAAATTGTTCTTAAAAATAAATCTTTCACCATGATAAAAAATCAGGTGTCAAGACAGTCTGGAAAACTGCTTGTACTGCCCCTTGGATTATTGTTGAATCCATGGGTGACAGATGCATCAATCCCGGATGCATCATTGTTGAGAGACCTTGAATCGAGGTTGATAAAAAAAGAATTATGCAATGGCGCATGTGTAACGATACAAAAAGGATTTCTTAAAGTTGATAATGATATCGTGATAATGGATCTGGTCGTTGATGCTTCAATGATGGTTGCGTATCAGCTTCCCGGAAACAGGCAGGAGTGGTTCCCGGAAAAAATAGCAATAAATAATGATAAGCATCCACCACTATTAAGTGAGCATAATGGTGTTACAGCTCTTATACAGAAAGGTCTGAATGAAGTTCATCTGGAGGGAAGAATTCAATCCGGCAGGACGGTTATTTCGTTTCCTCACAATCCGAACAACCTTGTGTTTATATCTAATAAGTGGCAGGTCAGCGGCATAGTACATGGCCGGGTTCCCGGTGGAGCCTTAACACTTGAGAAGGCGGAAAGATCTGGTCATATTAAAGAAAAAGAACTGCCGGTTACCGCAGAGCAGGCGCTGCCTTTTGTGGAAGTCCAGCGGCGAATTACCATTGATAAAGAATGGACCGTTTCTACAACAGTCAACCGCGTTGCACCTGAAAGTGATCCGATAAGTCTGCGAATTCCACTTCTGCCACATGAATCGGTGATATCATCAATGGTTACAGATCCTATTGGCTTTATTACCGTATACCTGACTAAAGATCAGAAGTCATTCAGCTGGCATTCAACATTGAAAAAAACAAATGAGATTGTTTTGGAAATGCAGCGTCAGGACAAATGGGCAGAGACGTGGACACTTGAATCATCATCGCGATGGCATGTTAAAACAGATGGAATATTACAAATTAAGAGGAGTGCTGATGTATCGGATGCAATACAGGTATGGAAACCATTGCCAGGGGATCGCCTGACAATACGAGTTCAAAAACCGGAACCCGTTGACGGACCAACAATGACAATTGAAAGCAGCCGGCTTGAAACTGTTCCCGGAAGGAAGCGAAGCGAGCACAAACTTGTGCTGTCCGTTCTGTCAAGTCAGGCAGATAAGCTTCAGGTGGAATTCAGCTCCGGAGCTCAACTTGAGAAAGTTATGGTTAATACTGTTGCTGAGATAATATCAATGAATGACAACAAGGTGAATATTCATGTCAATCCAGGAAAACAAACCATTGAAATAGCGTGGAAAACCGACGATATTCTTGACTACATTACAAAAACTCCTTTTGTCAGGATTGATGCAGGCGGGGCTAATCTTAAGATAAACTGCTCAATTCCTCAGGATCGATGGCTTCTTTTTACGGGGGGGCCGGCGCTGGGGCCGGCACTGCTTTTCTGGCCGATGCTTATGGTACTTCTTATTATCTCGGTTATTTTAAGTAAATTAAAAAATCTGCCGGTGACCTGGTACCACTGGTTTCTCCTGTTTGCGCCAATGAGTACGGTTGATAATGTCGGCGGTGTATTTGTAGTTGCCTGGTTTATTGCACTCGCTGCACGGTCAAAATTGACATCAGGTAAAAGACATTTTAATGCGATTCAGTTCGGATGCATTTTGTTGACTATTGCTGCAGCCGTTTCAATCGGGGCAACAATCCCATTGGGACTGTTAAGCAGTCCTGATATGTTTATTTTAGGAAACGGATCAAGCGGGCATATGCTTAATTGGTACGAAGACAGTTTTGGAAAGATTCTACCGCAGGGCTGGTTTATTTCGCTGCCGGTCTGGGTATACCGTATTGTAATGCTGCTATGGTCGGTCTGGTTAATATTATGCCTGACCAGGTGGATCTCCTGGGGGTGGCATGCATTCTCAAATGGCGGCATTTGGAATAAAAGGAAAACTAAGAATGCACATTCAAACAGTCAGGCACAGTAAAATGGAGTGAAAAACAACATCTTTAGTTGACTGAGTTATTTTATAATAAAGGAAAGGGTCAGAGATGTTCCGCATAGAGCAAGTAATGTGTATTTTGCGGTCTCAAATTTCTTTGCAGAATTGTAGGATTTTTCAAAAACGCCGGGATTATTGAGTGCGTCATCTCTGCCGTAGTTTGTATAGCGTGAATAATGGTAGTGTTCACCATAGTAGCATGCTGCACTGGAAAGTAAAAGGACCACGGTTGGAATGATTAAACGAGAATTGTAAAACTGCTTCTTTTTAAGCTCAAGAAAGTAGGTGTGAATTCCCGGTTCGTCCAGAACAATCTTTTTCTGAAAAGGTTCATATCCATCAGTTTTACTTCTCAGGGTGAGATTTCCGACAGGCAGGATCCATTCAAGCGGAGTCTTACCCTCAAGTCCTAAATCTGTGGTAATATTAATATTTGGTGGACTTGATTGAATCCTTATGTGGCACACATACTGTGTGCGAATGTTTTCAACGATTTTTTTAATAAGCACCGAGCGGAATGTATTCAGTTCTTCCGGTTGATAGGTGATTGAGATCAGTGGATGTTCCAGACTGGTGCCGATATTGCCTTTTGCCCAGTCATTGATTGTTAGAATGCTGATAATAATCGAGTTGAAACTGTCGGTTATCTGATTCTCTGAACTCATGTACATAACGATGTCATCACGTGCTGTTGTATCTGACAGAATCTCGGGAGTAAGTGTTTTAAGGCAGAAATGTATTTCTGTGAGTGATGCACCAAGCTCTTTATTGAAATCAGTGATAAAAGAATGTGGTAAATTTTGTTCAAGCGTTTGATTTATTGAGAAATATAACGACCTGGCTTCAGATGTGCATCCCTGCTGAGCATTTACAGCTGACATGAGTAACAGTACCAGCAAGTTCATTGAAAGTAAGAATCTCATGACTCAAATATACTCAACTTTTAAAATTAAAACCAGAGATAGACTTAAGAGAGTTGCAGTAACTGTTAAAAAACAGGTACAATAAACCTGTAAATTAAAACAGTTGTAACTTTGCGGCAGTTTAAGTGAATGTTTGTAAAAAAAGTTTTCATTCTTTAAGTGTGGTTGCCTTTATTATATAGGTGATTGTATTTTGAGAGTATAAGGGGGAGTTACTCATGGGTATTCATAGTAGTATTAACAATAAAAGAGTTTGCAATTGAAAGCACACTATCAACGGAATCTTTTATTGTTACTATTGGTTTGCAGCGTGCTGCTGTCTTTGACCTGCATTTCAAGAAACAATCCGTGGGATCCACTTAATGGGTGTCCTGATATGCTCAGGGCAGAGTATCGTTCCGATGTAGAAAATGCAATTGAATTCAGTATTGCCCGTGTTCAGAATGGTATAAGTAAATTAGATCAGTTTTTTGACGATTATTCCATCAGTAGTGAGTATGTTGATTCGCTATTGAGATTCAATGATTCAATCAGGGCTGGCTTTAATCAGATTACATCACATAATGAATCTCTTCGAATGGATAATAATGCAGCAGACTGTTCACTGACAACTACGCTGGATACATTCAGGTTACTTGACACAATAGAGCACTTTTCCCCGGACAGCATTACGCAATATACTTCGACATTCAGGTTTGATTCTCTATTGGTAGTATCTGAAATTGAGACTGGTAACAAGCGATGTCCTCCGTCGGGGATATTTACTGCGATGCAGAGCGATGCGCTATGTAAGCCGTTAGTGGAGTTTTCACAACGGGAAGATTCACTTCGTCGGATTCAGAACCGTTATCTTGAAAAATATTCTGATAAGAATGTGTCCATTGGTAAAACGAACGACTCATTGTTACAGATAAACGCAACGATAAAAAACTATAATGACTCGATATTGGCACTACAGTTGTTCTGCAGGAAAAATCCGGTTGTGAATGCAGACACGCTGAAAAAACGTCCATCAACACTGAATCCCGGAGATACACTCTATATTGGTGCTGCAACATTCACAAATGGGGATTTCAAGTTCTCCAATCGGGGAGATTTATTAAAACCGATCGTTGTTATTGGTTCGCCATATATGAATACGGTATTTGATGGGATGTCTTTTGTTCTGTCAGTTTCTAAAAATATTGTTTTTGAGAATCTTGTCATTCAGAATGCAAAGGATAGCATCGGTGTCCGTATTGAAGGGTATTGTGAAAATATTACGTTCAGGAATTGTATTATAAGAAATAATGCAAAGAGCGGCATTGAAGCATCGGTGAGCTATCTTGATCTGGTCAATTGCCAGATTTATGGAAATAAACAGGATGGAATTTACATAGAGAAAGGGCAGACTGCGATACCACAACTGATTGGAGCGAACCTGCTGATAGTACGAAATGGACGATATGGAATCTTCTCATTAAATACAGGTGTAAAAATTGGAAAAACAACAATTTCCGATAATGATTCCGGTGGTATTTATTTAAATGATCCGGAAGAACAGTCACTCTTCTCTTTTGTAAATTTTACTTACAATAAGAACTTTGGAGTTTACAAAACACCGACTGAGAAACCAAGAGGTACTGTTTACTTTTCAGGATGTAATTTTTTTGAAAACAGTAACCGTGATATTGATATAGAAAGTAAATATATTGATAGTAAAGAAACTTTACTGACTGAAGAACCTTTATATATTGATAGAGCCTCAATGAATTACCGGATTGCACCCTCAAGTACAATTTACCATTTGTCAATCGGCTATCAATATGGTAACTGACAGACAGTAATTCCAGTAACTAATTTCAGAATGGTGATAAAGAGACAATGAAATTAATCGGTCCGCATGTAAGTACGACGGGTGGTGTGTTTAATGCGCCGCTTAATGCAAAGGCGCTTGGTGCTACCGCTTTCGGTATGTTTTCGAAAAACCAGCGCCGGTGGGAGTCTCCGCCATATGACCAGTCAACGATTGACCAGTTTAAAAAGAATCTGGCTGATGCCGGTTATTCGTCATCCTGTGTTCTAACACATGATAGCTATCTTATCAACATTGGTAATCCGGATCCTGCTGCTCAGAAGAAATCGCTGGATGCATGTATTGATGAATTAAACCGGT
>JAAZBG010000187.1 GCA_012513915.1 Fibrobacter sp. | reverse complement strand
TTGCCGGAATGTACCCACAAATTCTTCTGACGAGGCTATTTTTCATAGTGGTTCCATGTTGATTTTTAAGATTTTGTAAGTTGACAAACAACGAATAGATTCAGTACCTATTCTGTCGCTCTTCATAGTTCAATAATTTAATTACTATTGTACAAAAATGCAATCTAATAATAGAGGTCACCTTTATTATTAAAGCGTGACCGTTATCAGACGTTTAAGCTCTCTTTCCTTATACCCGAAACTCTTTACAAAAAGGTCAAACATTCTTGGAACATATATCTGCGGGGTACTGCTCGTTTTTGAAAATACCGTTTGACCTGCTACCAGTATTCCACCGGCACTGATTGCTGTGGTTTTAACGAAATCTCTTCTGCTTATTGGTTCCATGGCATCCTGACAATGTTTATTAATGAAAGCACCGTTTTTATTATTACAAAATATAACTGGTTGCACTTGATAATACAAATGCCAAAAAAAACAATGCGCCTGGTTAGACGCCTGAAAACTGAGCAAAATTGTGATAACGTATCAATTTTTAAAGACGATTATGAGATTACATAATGCGATTATACAGAATGAAAACGTACCATTGATCTAATGGTAAAATATTCCTTTTGACAATATTTAAGCCCATCATTATTTCTTTTAATCCAATGGTACTGCGATTACTGGACTGGAATTAAAGCACCGGTCAATGTTCGTGTTGTTACCGGCAATTTTCCTTCCCTGAAGAGAATAGTGCTGTTGATTAAATTTTTGGGAGAAATAGGGAAATACCATGAATGTGTTCTTACTGGTTTTTCCCAATTGTAGCCTCTGATGTGACACGACCTCAGTAGCAGATTGCTCTTTTGATTTAGAGAACAACCATTTTGGCACTAACGGGTGATAGAATGCAACCATCCAGCCGGTGCGATGATCTCCGCCCTTCACTTCGGAATAGATGTATTTGACTCCTCCATCAACAGCCCGCTTAAGGGAATCGTACGAGATGCCATCGGGATTTTTAGCGACCATAGTAAGCGGGTCTGTGCCATTGCGAATTGCATCGCTATAGGTCGTAAGTGTCGGGCTGTTTTTCCAGCAATCGCTTACAAAACGTAAAAATTTTATACCGGTCTTTTCTATCGCTTCAACCATGCTTCGTGTACCGCTCACATCGACAATGTCATCACCTGCAGCATGGAATGTCCAGAGGGGAGTGCGTCCAATTAATGCTGCGGCGTTGTTGTTTCCTGCGCCGGCACATGCGACTGCTGCAGCAAAATATCCTGGACGTTCTTCAAGAAGATTGAAAACGCCGCGGGCACCCATCGAAAGACCTACCGCATACAAACGGTTGGTATCAAGAGAAAATTCGCGTTTCAATGAATCAATAATTTTGTGAACCGTCTGAGTGGTTACACCTCCCCAGTAGAGGTCACCTGGACATTGGGGCCCCATCACAAAAGCAGGGTTTTCATCTTGAATTTTGTCTGCAATCCACGTTGAGACCAGATCTTCAAGATCAACCTGGCGGGTATTATCGTTTCCTCTTTCTCCTACTCCATGCATAGTTACTATGAATGGGTACTTTTTTGAAGGGTCATAATTTTTGGGCACAAACAGTCGATATTTTACTGTTGTTGAACCGTTGGTGAGGGAT
>JAAZBG010000186.1 GCA_012513915.1 Fibrobacter sp. | reverse complement strand
AGGAACAATTCTTCCGATTTCCGGGGAGGAAGGAAGTTTGGTAACTCTTTGTACAATATTACGCACTACGTTCTTCGCATAAAATTTTGAATCGAGTGCAATGAAATCGTGTATTGCTTTTAAATCATTACGGGCTGGTTCAGTCCAGATCACCACGATTCGATCTCTTTAAGAAGGTCTGGAGTACTAATTACATGACCATCCTTGACAGCCTCCTGCCCATTAGCAACTTTATCAATGACATATAGTCTATACATCACGTCATCAATTGGCGCATCATCGGGAAGAGATGAGATTGCTTTTAACGCTTCTTCTTTTACTGATTTCATAATTGATATCCCCGATCAGGTTTTTAGTATTGATTATAATTATACAGTTCATTTTTCAGTACCATGTATAATCTGTCTATGATTTAATATACAATATATAAATTAGTTGATACGAAACTTCTTAATTTAAGAGCTCAAAAATCTGGCACCAATGTGTTACAAGTTTGAAGTATCAGATGTGGAGTTGAGCAGATACAGAAAAGTGCATCCTTGATAATGAGAAACCTGAACTCACCGTGTAGCAGCTGCGAATCTAACTTTAGGCCACACAGGACAAAATTAATTTTTTGTTTTGATTTATAAGAATGGCAAGAAACAGAAATGTTCATGTGTGGCCTGCACTTCAGTGTAGGGATTTAGCCTCAGTACCTGTTCACCATTCTTACAGGTACAGATCCTCTATTGATTTTCGGTCTGAATTTCTCTGGATTCAAAACATGCCATGCACTGGACCAATTGTACTGCTCCGTAGTCTGTACAATTTTTGCTCGAACTGGATTGTTTTCTATGTATCGTATACTATCATAAATCGCTTTGTCATTAAACAGGTTTCTGTCGAATCCACCTCCTCGTTGCCAGAATCTGAAACCATGATTTTTGCTATCTCTTTCAAAAAAAGTGGAATGTAATGAAGGGTTTATCCGTCGTAATAATCGGGAGTATCTTCGTGACATCGCTCCATTGATTGCCTGCAATATTTTACTAATATCATATTCCTGATCACAAGGCCAGATAAGCAAATGAACATGGTTAGGCATTATTATATACGCCCAGAGATGAAAATTAAATTTTATTTGTGCTCTTCTTACAGAGTCAAGAAATAGTCTACAGGCAAGAGGATCGTTGAAATAAGGAGAACGTCTGTAACAGGAATAGGTTAATTCATGTGCATGACCGGATGTGTTATAATGGCGATTGGTGAAGGGTGGCTTTTCCATAATGGTAAAATAGTTAATGAAACGGATTGTGAGAATGTAAAATTCAATGTGTGGCCTGCACTTCAGTGCAGTGTTTTGGAATGATGATTTATTTGAATTTGATTATAAATCATTTATTCTAAATTTGTATATAACCTGATGTTCATTTTAAACCTTGACTGAAGTCAAGGCCACACAATTGAAAAATCAGTTTTTCTGCCTGATTTGTAAAAATGGTGAGAATCCAAAGATTTACCTGTGTGGCCTGCACTTCAGTGCAGTGTTGTGGTAGCATGATTCAACTGCAATGAATGTATAAAAATTAATTTGCTTCGGATTTATATAACCTGATGGTTATTCAAAATCTTGACTGAAGTCATGGACACACAGTGATAAAAATATTGTAATACTTGCTATCAGGAACCTGAACTGAAGTTCAGGGCACACAGGGATTATCTTGTTGTCACAATTGATCGGGGTACCCGTGCGTACTAGTGATCGCATATTCATATCAATTATCAACTTGCTTTTATTCTCTGTTAGTACTATTTTATTTTAAATGCTAATGTGGAATAGGACAACTAATCTATGGGAACTTGTTTTGTAATTCAACCGTTTAATAAAATTTATAATCAGAGATATGAGGATTGCTTTTTGCCTGCAATTAAGAAAGCAGGGATTGATCCATATAGAGTTGATTTAGATTTAAACGTCAAGGTTCCAATTGATGATATTGAAAAACAAATTCGTCAATCAACACTATGTTTTGCAGAAATATCTCTTGATAATCCAAATGTTTGGTACGAACTTGGATATGCCTTTGCATGTAATAAAGATGTAGTTATGGTATGCTCCAGTGAAAGACAAGATAAGTTTCCTTTTGATATAAGACACCGATTTGTTATTACTTATGATACGGATTCTAAAAGTAGTTTTGTAAAACTAGAACAAAATATTACTGACAAAATTCAAGTATTGTTACAAAACTCAAAAACTGTTGACAAACTGAATAGTTTAGCTGTTATTGATAGTGAAGGGTTGAAAAGCCATGAGATTGCGCTCCTTATTTTAATTTTAGAAGAAATTGATCATACACCTTATTATTCTTTGCGAAATGAGATGTCGAGATCGGGATATACAGATGTAGCAACATCTGTAGGTGTAAAGTCTCTTGCTCGAATGGGAATGGTAGAAACTTTTGAAACAAACGCAAAAAACAGTTTTAACGAGGACTATTTAGCTTGTAGACTTACAACTAAAGGCGAGGAATGGATCCTTCAAAATCAGGATAAGTTGCAATTTAAAAAAGATGTTGAGCTGTTTTAATTTAATCATGCTGAAGCATCCTCGGACTTCTCATGCACGACAACCTGTTTAACGTCGACAACGACTCCCTCGAAAAAAGCCTGAACTTTCTTCACAAACAGGCAGAAAACCACCCTGGAGAATTTCAGTATATCCTAACGCTTAACCGGGAAATGGTTGAAACAATGGAAGCTAAAGCGATCCTGAAATTCAAGGTTGAGGATTATGAGCGGGCGAGGTTTACAAAGAGTGATAGGTTTTTAGGGAAGGCGTATAGTGAGTGGAAGGGGAAGAGGGGGTAGGTGGGTATGGTGTTTTGTCACACTTGTTATCAGGAACCTGAACTGAAGTTCAGGGCACACAGATGAATATTCTATTCACATTCGTTAAGGGCACCCGTGCGAGATGGACGTTGTTAAATTTCAGGATAAAGACTCTGGCTGTTTATGGTTTTATTCAAAATCATATCCATAACCGTACTCACCTTGGGGGATAAAATTTACACCTGTTATATTATTTTCTTTTAAAATATTCTGAATTGAATTGTGAACAACAAGTTGTGATGGCATTTCAGATAATACGAACATTTTAAAATTATGAATTTTTTTCTCATCTAAAGTTAGATAATCCCAAGCAAAAAATTGTTGTTCATTTTCAGTTATAGAAGCTACTGATGAATTGGGAAAATCAACACATTTAATTTTCCCTATAACATTGACAACTTTATAATTATTAAAACATTCATTTGATACTAAATTGATAATTTTACAAGGGAATATTTGAATGTTATCTACCCCATTTTCAGTCAAAATTTTGATTAATTTATCAGAAAATATCTTTGCTGGCCCCGTTAGAAGTAAATTGTCAGTTAATCTTCCTTGTGACTCTTCATCCATCGTTATTTCAATTGGACTAGTTGGAATATCTACAATATCACCAGTAAGAAATGAGTTCGGATATTCATCTAAAGGCCACCCCCCAGAGATAAAAGCATCATCAGTATCTCTATCGTTTTCCCAAAACCAGTAATTCATAAGACCTCTCACAATTTCTATTTCGCTTTTTGTTTATTTTTATACATTTCTTTACTTAACCATAAAGAAAAAGGTTGATCTGGATTTGCACCTTTATCTAAATCTAATAAAGCGGCATTTATATAATGTTCAAAATTTGGAAAGCCTCCTAAAGACAGATTGTTTTCTAAAAGTGTAAGCTGTGCCTTTTTTGCTTTTTTTTTTAAATTATGCAAGACTGCAAAATTGTCACCTTCAATTTTTACTTTATCTATTGTAATACCATACAATCTAATATCACCTAATTTCATTTTTGCACATTTTGTTAAATACCATTTCCAAGAAACGATTTTTTTCCGAATAACTTCTGACAACTGGTTAAGGTTTTTTACGATACCTGATTGATTATTTGTTTTACATAGAGGTAAAATTTGCTTTTGAAGTTCTTCAAGAATTGGAGCAACTTTATCATCAAGATTATATTTTAATTGAGCAGGATCAGACCAATTATGTTGACTTGCATGGTGTTGTAACTTATGAGAGATTATGTCGACAATAAACGCTGGAAAATGAAATCCATTTTT
>JAAZBG010000185.1 GCA_012513915.1 Fibrobacter sp. | reverse complement strand
CCTGCGCTACTGTCTCCCCATATAACATCAGGGGAACTGTTGATGAAAAATATAGAGTCTTCAGGAGTACCTTTGGCAATCAGTACTCCTACGCCAAAAGCTGGATCACCGATTCTGATACCTGCATTTTTTTTGAATTTACATACAACACCGGGCATTATGGTTACACTGCTTGCTCCTGACGAAAAAGAGCCGATTACTGTAATTTGGCTGAAAATGTAAGGCAGATCCATTTTTCTCCAGACTGCCGTTTCATTTTTAACAAGCTCTCCCAGTACGTGGATTCCGTTATTCTCTTTATTAAATCCTGAGAAAGTAATCTTTCCGGATAGATTTCCCAGTTTATTTGCAGATAACGTCAGGGGATACCCGCCACAGTCGGAAATCGTGTTGTTTGTGAACGTTAAGGAATCACCAGGTTCAGCTGTACTGTCGAAGTAAATACCGTTGCCTTTGCAGGAGGTCACTTTGCAGTTAGTGATAACCGGAGATCCAGCCTTGACAGTTATGCCTGCTGTTGCCTCTGTGACAGTACAATGGTTTAAAAGAATATTATTTGCGGAATCACCTAAAATGATCCCTCCGCCCTTAGTTGAGCCCCACGCCTGCACCTCCGAATCAGCTTTAAATACTACCGGAGAGTCAGCCGATCCGTTTGCTTCAAGCGTTCCTTGTGAATTGATACCCACCTCGACATAGGAATTATCAGATAATTTCACCGTAACACCTTTTTCGATGGTAAGGATACCATTATTACCAACGCTTAAAACTGTTCCAGGATCAATGATCACCTCAATTCCTTCCTCCCAGGTTACCTGTGATTCAATTGAACAATCACTGGTGATCCGATAAATTTTGTCTGCTGACCATACTTCTTCATTCGATATTGTACCTTCTTTAGTCTGCTCTTCAGGTGGAGGGACGATTGGGTTGCCGTTACCTTCATTGGAACATTGCATGAAAAGTACGGCAGAGAAAAATAATACCAGACAAAATTTATTCATTACAACCTCATTATTATTTGACATTAATCAGCGCATGCTTTTAATCGCCTGCATAGTTAACTTTTATCAAGGCTTTATTCAGGTAAAAATAATCTGTCACCCGGGATTCGAAAAGTTTTTAGTGCTTCACAGAATTGGGATCTGCAGGAAATCGTTTCATTACTGTACTGCAATCTTGAACTGAAAGGAGTAGTACGACGAACGTCCTGTAATCCTCTTGTCAACGTTTTTCTATTCAATTAAACCGGAAATGGCATCGCTGCCATCCGGTTTAATGATTGAATAGTTGCTATAACAGTCGATATTTTCCCTTTAAGCTCAGATGCAAAAAGGTAACAATAGCCCTCAGATACCTGACTATTTATTGTTGTAATCAGTGGACAAGTAATGTTGATTGACTAACCTGTTTGCCTGTCCTGATTTCACAGCAATATACTCCGCGTGCGAGTCCACCAGTCTGAAATACCACATCCTGTTTTCCGCTAACTGCAGTATATCTCTGAGCTGCAAATACACTGCGACCGGAAGCTGTTGACAGTCTAAGACTGATATCTGATGGTTGATCAACAGATAACGATACAGAGAGATTGCCGTTTCTCATTTCCTGGCTGAGAATATGACCACGGTTGTTGTTAACAACCTTTTCAGATACAGATGTTGTTCCGTTGAAAAAAGCATAATTATCTGCTTTCATTGCATCCCAGAACGCTTTAGCTGCTGCTGCGGCACCAGCCTGGACAGGGTGAAGGCCGTCACCTTGTCTGAAATACTCGTTATAATGTCCTGCAAATACAGGAAGCAGATCAACAAAGACTGCTTTGGGTTCCTTTGTATTGGCTATAACTTCTCTGGCTACCTCAGTCCATATAGCCTGGTTTCTTGTCAGGGCTGCCTGACCTGGAGCTTCAGGATATCCCATCCAGACAAATGCTTTCACACCGGCCTTTTTCATTTCACCAATATACGTTTGTAATTCATTTTTTAATTGCTGAACTTTGGCACAATTCTTATCACCGGCCTGGCAGTTGGCGGACATCAAATCAATGCCACCACCATCAGTTACAAGATATTTAGGCTTAGGATTACAGTTCTTAAAGTTGTTAATAATAACGGACATGGGTTGACCAGACGCTGCAACCTGCTTGAAATTCTCGTTTCCGGTAAGTACACCATCTGCCTTTGCCAGTTTGGAAAGTTCATTACGAATTTCGGTCATTTCAAAAAATGATTCACCGTTGCACACCAGATCGGTACTTGTTAACGTTGGTTTTTGTGCGTACATGGTAAACACCATAAACAGACATGCAAAAGTCATTTTAACAAAATAACTTTTTAAATAATGCATAAACGCCTCCCTTTACTTATAAAATACATAGCTTTTTTTACCGTATCCGGTTGCAGTCTCGGCCGAAGACGTTACCGGATTATTTTTGACAAACGACCAGACGGTGTTTTTCGCATTGCCTCTGGACATGGTTATTGATTGATTGAGTAGCGTTGTTACCATAAAAAAAATGTCAACATTTACCCATATTTCAGCCTGTCCTCCGGTCTCTGCTTTCGATAATATACTACCACATTGATGAATAAACCTTAATTAAAAAGCAAAAACCATGGACAGAATTGTCCACATAATTGGCTTTATTTAAAAAATTAAGCCAACTATTACAAAAAACAACTGTTTTTCAGGAGTGAACATATCTACATGAAAAAAGCTCTGAAACCATGCAAACATTTGGAGCAGGAGTTCACAACGATCAGCAATTGCACCATTAATGACAACCGTCATTACGGAATAATTATTGACGAAAACGCAGATCGATCGTTGATAACCGACAATTTCTATTCTGGAAATGGTGCCGGCGAAACATTTATTGCAGAACCATAGGCCAAGCGGCGTACGTGCGAATCATCATTCGCCCGCAATATCGAAATCAATGAAATATCAATTATTTCTGTTTATCTGGTGATCATAACATTTGATATACCAAGCGTTTTATCTCCATTACGTATTTCAACAATGTAGCTTCCCGTTGCAAGATCAGACACATTATAACTATGTGAACTTACATCTGCCACTACATTTTTCAGTTGAATAGTTTTTACAATACAACCATTAAGATCAAACAGACTTAACGATGTATAATCGCCTGATGATGCATGGTGAATGGCTAGAATACCCTTTACGCATCTAATATCATAGCTTGATTCACCCATGGATTTTACATGTGGTAATAATGACGTCGGATCGAGTGGTATAACGTACGTTGTAATGGACTGTGCCGGTGACGTTGCAGACAATGTACCATTTACAATAGAAACATCGGCAACCTTTTTGAAATTCTCTGATGCGCTGCTTCTCCACACTGAGGCATTCGGACTGATACGCTGCTTGAAATTTGATAATTTGTAATCGTACGAAACAGATGACGTGGATGCATTTCGTTGGACTATGGTCAATTGATTCTGTTTCTGTGAAATGAACGCGACTGCATCGTTATTGCTGATATCAATCATTGTTGAAAAGGGACGGATGAAATGTGAGAACTGCTTGACTGCATAGTACTTTTTTGTGATATAGTATTTGGTGCCGCCGGTAAAATCTGCATGAATCAAACCCCAGTTTTTATTAAGACTTTTCTGAGCCTGCTCGCTTTCTACTGCCTGCCAGAAAACCCATCCATGCGGTTTCATCTCTTTTAAATCACGTATAGCCCGATTAGCGATATCAAGTCCCGGAACAAAATCATTATGATTGTGTGCCCACTGATCAAACGGGGCCGCAGCTCCGCTGCCATCACATTCCGAGTCCCACAATTTTCTGTTACCGACAGCAGCCCTGAGCTCAGCGCGTTTCGAACCACCATAGACATGGGTATTAACCTGAAAAACATACGATTTGGTTGTGGCATCATAAGCGTTCCATGATGCAAGTGTCTGATCAATACTGGTCTCATCAGGGGCGCTTATCTTTGTTTCTGTGAGCCCTTTTGCATCAAGTTTTGCTTTAACTTCACGAATGATATCATCCTGCAGGTTTACATCAATATGGCAACCTTCCTGCCCGCCATTGACAGTCCATCCCACCATCGGTTCATTCATTGGCTCAAGGGTTCGGAACGTAACTCCCCAGTCATCCCGGAATTTTTTAACAACTTCTGTAAGGTAGTCTGCAAAATCATCAAAGTAATCTGTTTTCAGGTTATTACTGCCACCGGAATTTCCGCTGGCACACCCACTGTTAGTCATCCAGTAGGGGGGCGAATTGGAGAATGCTTCAGATATAAACCATGATGATGGAATCCGTTTTTTTGCGGCATCAAGGCACCATCGCTGGCCTGCATCTTTAGTCCAGTCATACTGTGCTGTTGCAGAGGCTTTGAATCCGTCCATCATTTTACCTGCCCCCATATGAGAATGCGATGGATTGTCGCCGCCGCCAATATTATACCGGACAATCGAAAGACCAAGACCATTTGTAGTATCGAACAACAGATCGATAATCGAGTCACGCGATTGCTGTGGATATTTTCCGATAATATTTCCCCACCAGCAGATTGATGTTCCCCAGCCTTCAAACTCCTGATACTTACTATTGGCATCAACCGTAACGTTTACAGCTCCGGATGATCTATTGAGAAACAGCATTAAAATGAGCGCGCACAGTGCTACAGCTTTTTTATTCATTTATAGGTATGCTCCGTTACTCTACTATTTGTAGAAGTGTCAAAATAACTACTGCAGATTACTAATACTATTACTGAATGTTAACAGTTTGCATTATTGAAAATTTATCATATGATACCTTAACAATATACATTCCAGCTTGAACCATTTCAGAATTCAATTTCATATCAGATTGGAACATTGTAGCTTTTGACATAATAAGACGGCCGGACATATTATATACATCAACGGTCATTGTCTTATTCGAAAATGGCAACGATCCGAATGAAACAGAAATAACCCTTTTGTCTGCTGCAATTTTAACTGAGTTACATGCAGCACGGTTGATATCTGCAATTGTTCCTACTTTGTCAGATTTGAATCTCCACCAGTTGAAATTGAACAGTGATGTGCCGCTGCCGGTAAACTTG
>JAAZBG010000184.1 GCA_012513915.1 Fibrobacter sp. | reverse complement strand
ATTTTCGGTATAACCAAGGAGGTGTCATTGTTCGCTTCTTGTTCGTTCTCGCACGAAAGGAGCAGTAAAAGGGCTAAAACCGGAAAAACAGTCGCTTTTTTCATGATGTATCAGTTTTAGATGATTAATGCGAATCAAGGGTTAAAATATCAGATAGATGAACGCAGCGGCGATTCTTCCAAAGATATGCAGAAGCAATCCCTTTGTTGATCGAACCTTTTGTGCGTTTTGTATGCCGGTCTTCTCGTTGAGCCAGTTGAAGAACGATTCAATGGGCTGCCTGACAGTAGAAACAGCCTTTGAGAGTAAATCCCTATAAGCTTGCTCCCTCATTCTTATCACTTCTGTCTCGCCTTTGACTAGCTTAGCCGGCGTAAGCAATATAAGGTTGTCCGTTTTCTCCATGGCGTCAAGCTCGGTGTCACAGTAGCCTTTATCAGCAAAAATTATTCTGTTATGAAGAATATCACCAAAACCCTGCCTCAATCCCTCTAGGTCGTTGACGCTGGCCGAAGTGAAAAGCAGGCGTTCAGGGAACGGGATACGCCCCTTTCTGCGGAATCCAAGCGCATGGAGTTTCAAACCATAGTAAAACATCCCCTTAGTGGAGCAGAACCCCTTGTCGACCAACTCTTTAGCTACTTTCCCCTTTCTGTTACGCCCCTTACAGGTAACAATGGGAAAGGAGTCAACAAGAGATACCTCTTTGTCGCAATCATCAGGGATGAATTTTTCAGTGATGTTCACTGATAGATGCTGGAAGGCATTGCCCAATGCTATAAGTCTGTTGTTGAACTGTTGGTAAGAAGGCAACAGGGGGAACCAGGAAGAGAGATAATCCTCGGCGAAGGTGTATATCTCCTTGACCTTGTAGTAGTTTTGTTGGCTGGTTGTAAACAGATAGATGGTCATGATTTCCTGATCGGTGAATTCTGGTTTTGAATTATTTGAGTACCTTTGACATTCATACTTCAATTTGGAGTTGTATATATTGCAGATATACAGATAGATAGCAACGAGTGCCGAACTTTTATCGCTGGGGATCATACGTTAGAAAATTAGTGAGATAATCCTTCTAATATAATGATTCTCAGCGATATATCAAAATAGAATATATACTATATTTACCATTTTATTATAAATATTTCACGCATATTCTTTGGCGGACTTATTTGTCTTCTATGGTGAAAACTTTTGATTTCAACCCTTGATTCGCATTATTATATTTCTTTGGGTTACTTTAGAAAATTCTTTGAGCTCATTTACCACAAAAGAGCGTTTTTCTTCGTTGTTTTTAATGAATTGAGTTTTATTTTGCATTTCGGCTTGGTTATACTGCTCATTGAGAATGATGTTTATCCTCAAATTCTCATTTCTTTTGTGTTGCATAATTTCTTGTCGCAATTTATCTTCAATTTTTGACATATTTTGTCCCGTTACCACCATGTAGTTGGTAAATATGATTAATAAAATAATTTGTAGCGTTCTCATATTAGTATATGTTTCTAAGATTTGTAGCTGATCTTCAAATTAACTGAGATAGTCGCATCTATTTTATCAATAATAATTGCTATTTGCCAAGGCGTGACTACGGTCAAATCATTAAATCTTAATTCTAATTCTAATTCATAACATTTTTGTTCAAGTTGCCTTAGTCTCTTAGCAGTACTATGAGATATGCCAGAACTGCTTATATCACTTATAACAAGCAGGCTTTTTTTCGAGAAATCGATGGCAGGATAATCTTCTCCTGAGCAAGTAATAAATTTATCCAATTCTTCGTTGTTGTTTATAATAAACACCTTCTTGGAGTCAGAATTAGCCCATTTGCACGAAGTTTCTGTTAATGAATATTCCTCAAATGGAATTTCTATCGGGTAAATAGTATCGTTATCCCAATTCAACTCTACATGTAGTTCAATTACCGCATTTTCGTCCATTTTCGCCACCATTTTCGCCACATTCCACTTTTCAATCACCGTGAGCAGATTCGGTTTGATGTGGATACTCAACGCGTATGTATCTTTTGCTGTTTGTTGCAACCGGGGTGAAATGCTTTCTATTCCCGAATTGTTTGCGCCTGAAACAACGATCAACGAATAGTGCTCAAAATCTATTTCGGGAATATCCATTGTAGAAGATAAATATTGAAACAATTCCTGCTGCGAATTGATAATATAAACGCTGTCGCGTTGCATGTTTTGCCAGATTACCCCGTCAGGCAAGGTATAATCTGTTACAGCGACATCTACAGGATAGGCTTCAACATCTACAGGATAGGCTTCT
>JAAZBG010000001.1 GCA_012513915.1 Fibrobacter sp. | reverse complement strand
GGCGAATGGTGATTCGTATGATGGGCGAATGGTGATTCGTATGATGGGCGAATGGTGATTCGTATGATGGGCGAATTATGATTCGCCCGTACGTTATTTCCCCCGTGGGTGATGGGCGAATTATGATTCGCCCCTACCGGTTATATTCCAATTCTATTTTTGCTGCATTTTGCTATTCTGTTGCCTTGGAATTATATTTCTTAACGTGCTATGTAACGAACACTTACCCGTAAAAAGGAGCCTTTTAATGTTAAAAGCGGAACAATGTACACTCTACAGTGGTGGTCATGTTGGTGCAGAATCGTTTTTTGGTGAATGCGCTGAAAAATATGGGGTTAAAGAGGTTACATTTTCTTTTGATGGTCATTTTATCAAGCGTGATAAAAATGTGCGTATGCTTGACGAAAAAGATTTACGTCAGGGTGATATAAGCATGGAGATTGTATCGACACATATGCACCGTCAGTATGCCCATGCTGACAGCATAAAAAAAGTTCTTCAGTCGATTTACCATATGGTTCATAACGGTATGCAGATTTTTGCAATCGGTGTGATTCAGAGTGATGATACTGTTAAGGGTGGAACCGGCTGGGGTGTTGAGCTCGGTAAATTTTTCAACCGCAATGTTCATGTTTTTGACAAAGAAAGATATCAGTGGTTTACCTGGAAACATGGTGAATGGGTAATGGATTCTCCGAAAATCTGTGAGAAAACATTTTGTGGAACCGGTTCAAGAGAATTAACAGATGTAAGCAAAACCGCCATTGAAGAGCTTTTTAAACGCTCATTCAGTTAATTCAGAGCGATTATTGCGCTACATATTTCCATAAACTGGATAGTACAACGACGCGGTACAACCGTGTCGTTGATTACTTAATAAAAACATTGACAATTTCTGTAAAAATCTGTATAAAGATTAGTAACAGTTATTTAAATCAAGTTAATAAAGGATTGACACAATGCGTCCGTTAAAGAATACCATTGAAAAAGGTGTATTTACAAAAATTACTGATGTCAGGGTGCCTGACACAATTCTGTATAATGAGAGCAAAGGAAGATCACAGGCATTTACTATCAGTATTACTGCTGATGGTTCGATTCCATTTCCTCAGGTAATCATCAGGGCTAATGGAAAAGAGTATCTTTACAACAGTAGCATTCAACCTGCAGGAAACAATGTTTATATTGCAGAGATTGAAGAATCAGATATTCCGCCTGGATCTCACAATGTCCAGATAGAGGGTTGCCGTCGTAATGACTGGCAGCAATCAAATGGTGATGACTGGATCAAATATTATATTGACATACATGTAGTTGCAGAGAGCGTCAGCTCAGATACAGGGCCGAAAACTGCAGCAGCCAGTGTGAATCATAGTAAAAAAAAAAACTGAGTAAGTTACTCTACTTCGCTATTCACAAACACATGCATCAGCCTTTTTACCGTGCCGCGGATCCATCATACTGGGACGGTGAAAAGGATAGTATATTTGGAACACGTGGCGGCAATTATACAACATTTATTCCTAATGCAGTAAATCAGTATACTTCAGCTAATCTTCCCCACGCTGGTTTGTCAACAAGCTGGAGTGGCAGCCTTATTGAGCAGCTTGACAGATGTGCAAGAGAAAATTTATGCGGCGGTCGGTTTTCCGACTGGAACGACCCGCTCAGATCCCTTGCAGATCAGAAAACATGTCTTGACAATCAGAGATGTTCATTTACTGCATTCGGTTATTTTCATCCACTTATGCCGCTTATTCCCGAACGGGATATCATTAAACAGATCCAGTATCACAAACAGATTATCAGGAAACAATTTTCATGTGAGGCATCAGACATACTTTTTCCCCCTGAAACAGCTTTTCATGTGAGAATGATCCCGGCACTGATTAAATCGGGTATTAAAGCAGTTATTTATGATTCCATACACCGCTATCGCGCTTGCAAAGAATACCCCTATGGTGGAATTAATGAGGGTATGCTGCCTCCCAATAAAGCTGACATGGTAAATCCACAGGCCAGCGACTGGCTTCAACTGCAAAACGTGTGGGCAGGTAGTAAAATCAGCCCGTCACTCCTGAAACCGGAATACATCGAGTATGAAGATGTTGACGGAAAGAAATACCGTATTATCGGTGTACCGGCAGAACGGTATATCGGCAATGAAGATGCCCGCGGAGGTTTTGGCGCATTGCAATACGAGCACGTTCTCGGACAGGTATATGATTCTTTAGTTGCACATAATGCATTCGATCCTAAACATCCGCCGTTCTTTGTTCTTCATTCCGACGGTGATAATCATGGCGGAGGAGCAGACAGTTACTATAACCACAACACATCACAACTGATTAACTGGATCAAAGATGATCCCCGTTTTGAATTGACAACAATAGAAGATTATCTTGACCTTTTTCCACCTGATGATCACAGTGCTATTCATATTGAACCGGGGTCCTGGAGTGGAGCCGACAATGGTGATCCTCAGTTTAAAAAATGGTTTTCCCGGTATGATCTCCCCTACTCTCCGGATCTTAATTCGTGGGCGGTACTCACTGCGTTGCAAAATACGCTGCACACGCTTGAGGATAATAATATATCCTCCGAGTCCTATGAGATGGCACAGCGACTTTTAGTGACTGCTGAGACGAGCTGTTACTGGTACTGGACAGGCCAGGAAATCTGGGACCGTCAGGTAACTGACGCTGCAAACCTCGCACATTCACGTATTGCAAATGAATGTATGTCACTTAAAGATACTACGGCACCAACCATTTTTGCTCCATGGGTGACACCGGAGAATCCAGGTGGAAAAATGTGGGGACAGGGTTGTCTTAACGATGCACCAAAACAGGGAGTGTTACATACTTTTATCTATGACATAAGCGGCATTGACAAAGCCGAATTGATTATACGTTCTGGTTCACAGGAAAAAGTAATTCCATTGCAAGCACATGGCCCATATAAATCCGAAACCGGAGCCTTAAAAACAGCAGAGTATTTTACCGCTGATTTACCGGAGGGTATTGGTACCATTCGCTATTTTATCCGTGCAATTGACAAATGTGGAAACAAGGCGGTATCATCGCTCGAAAAAATCTGCCTTGAATAGGTGACGTTGTTACTATTTCCGGTAACGATAACGGTCGTTTTTGTCGTTGCCGAGATCGCCGTTGTTTTCGTCGCCGTTGTTTTCGTCGCCGTTGTTTTCGTCGCCGTTGTTTTCGTCGCCGTTGTT